>NZ_LZHB01000070.1:0-30314 GCF_001690345.1 Gilliamella sp. Gris3-2 | reverse complement strand
TTAACTTGATGGTACCGGCATCATTTAATTCAGTGAATTTTAGTGAGTTAGTGGCACTAGGAAATTGGGGCGATGATGATGGAGATGGACAGAGGTCGAATGAAGTAACGGCTACAGGAAATATTTTGCTGAAAATTACGGATAAGTATGGTCAAAAGGTAAGCCGTAATGATGTATTGACGAAATGTAATGCGCCTTATAAAGTGGAATTAAGTACTACAGGAGGTAGTATAAGTACTCGTTATGGCTTACCTAGTAGTAGTACATTTGAAGCAGGTAGTGAAATATATTACCTTAATCCTAACTCATCAAGTAACAATGTTTGCGTAAAAGTAGAATTCGCAAAGCCTAATTTGAGCTATGACTCTGGTGAAAGTTCTGATTCCATGTGGAAAGCTAAAAAAGGTTTTCTTACTCAATCAATTATACCCGAATCTTACGGTTTAAATTTTCCGACCACAGCGGCCAATAACTTATATTTTGATTTGGAGATAAGTGGAAGTGACCAATCGCTTACTTGGCCCTCAGTTACTCATGAGGGTATAACTGCTACGATGAGTAATGTAACTAGTACTAGTGTACGGGTTACTCTAACTGGCCCAGAAGCAAAAAACCAATTGGAAAATTCTAATCCTAGTCAAATAGCTAAACCTAATTTACCTCAGATATTTGTGTTAGAGGGTAGAGATCGTAATGATAACGTAGTAGTTAAATATGGCTTTAAGTTACAGGCATGGTTTGTGAATCGCGGAGAATATTCACCTGATAGTCCTTCGAGCCAAGCCGTATGGTGTAGCGGTTTAGGATATCGTATGCCGCAAGTGAAAGACCTTTCTAATACAGACTGTGCTTATTTAGGTAGTAGTTGCCAGGGAGCACTTCCATCATCAAGTGGAAACTACTACTCGCGACAAATAGGTGCAGGTCTTTTCTCTGAGTGGGGCAGCATGCAATATTATAACAATGCTGAATTCAGTTTCATCGAATACTGGACGAGTAGTGATGGTGAAAACGAAAACTCTAAGTTTGCCGTTAGCCCGTTCGATGGTTATGTGGAGGAGTACGATCCTGAACCTGATTTCTATGGAGTATGTGTTACTCCATAGCTTTTAGTTTCTAGCTATTGTAGGAGGTTTATAGGGACAACTAAGCGAAGATATCAAAAGTATGACCACAAGATAAGACTGATAATATTAAACAGTTAATTTTTTTGAATAAATAGAAAAAGCATATAGAGATAAAAAATAGGTTGAAAATAATGCAGTATTGTTATAGTTGCCACTGTTGGTGGATTTATATTTTAAATTTTTTTAAGAATCACTTTGTGCAAGATGTTTCTTTAATTTTATTTGTACCATCAAAAGTTTTGTTGATGTCGTTATTACTATTATCATATTCATTAGAATCGCAGGCATTAACAGCTACGACGATCAACGCTATTCGAGGCTCTGCACCGTATTTAACCTTTGATGATGGTGTCACTAAAGTGACTAAAACAGAGGACTTATTAGGTATTAAGTTATCGGACGGTCGAATATTCACACCTCAAAGCAACTCTTCATCATTGACAAGTCCGATTGAGTTGCCAGTGGTAGGTCAAAGTTTTATTGATATTAACTTGATGGTACCGGCATCATTTAATTCAGTGAATTTTAGTGAGTTAGTGGCACTAGGAAATTGGGGCGATGATGATGGAGATGGACAGAGGTCGAATGAAGTAACGGCTACAGGAAATATTTCGCTGAAAATCACGGATAAATATGGTCAAGAGGTAAGCCGTAGTGATACTTTAAATATTTGCAAAGCTCCATATAAATTATCTATTGCTACTACAGACGGTAGTTTAACAACTCGTTACGGTGTGCCCAATACTAGCACTTTTACAGGTGGTGAAGTAGAGTATTATATCACGCCGAAATCAACGGTAGTCATTTGTTTTGCAAGACCGAATATGGCAGAAAGATCAGGTAAAGGAATCTTCGCAGGACCTGTTGAAATATGGGATTCGGATAAGGGCTTCTTGACGCAATCATTCTTATCGTCACAGTATAAGCGAAATTTTCCGACTACAGGTGCTGATGGATTGTATTTTGATTTGGAGATAAGTGGAAGTGACCAAGCACTTACTTGGCCTTCAGTTACTCATGAGGGTATAACTGCTACGATGAGTAATGTAACTAGTACTAGTGTACGGGTTACTCTAACTGGCCCACATGCAAAAGGTAGATATCCTTCTAGTCAAATAACTAAACCTAATTTACCTCATACATTTGTGTTAGAGGGTAGAGATAGTAGTGATAACGTAGTAGTTAAATATGGATTTGAGTTGCAGAAATGGTTCGCGTCTTCGCTAATGCTGGATGTATATTCTAAACAGGAATCTTTGTGTCATCGTATTGGTTATCGTATGCCACATGTAAGAGACCTAACAAATTCAGTCTGCTCAGGTATAGGCTCAGGTACTTATTGTCAAGGAGCTGTCGGTGCTATACCATCATCAAGTAATAATCGTTACCAACGTCAAATAGGAGCAGGATTACTCACGGAGTGGGGTAACTTACACAATTATCGTGGTGCTTTCGAACAAGGAGAATATTGGACAAGTGACGAATTCCATGTTGAAAATCAAGTTTTCGTTGTGTACACATGGCATGGTTCTGTACAAAGCAGTGGCACCACCACCAGTCTAAATTTAATTGCTTGTGTTTATCCTTAGTTAGTATTTAATTCTTAATCTTTGGATGAGTGCGGGTTTGTGGGGGTAATTAAAGGCAAATAACTAAAGATAGTCGCTTTTTTAAGAAGGTCTGATACATACAAAATGTTAAGTTATGCACTTTTGCTGGTAAATGCAAGAGCACATAAAAATAAAAAATAGGTTGAAAGTAATGCAGTATTGTTATAGTTGCCACTGTTGGTGGATTTATATTTCAAGGTTTTTTAAGAATCACTTTGTGCAAGCTGTTTCTTTAATTTTATTTGTACCTTCAAAAGTTTTGTTGATGTCGTTATTACTATTATCATATTCATTAGAATCGCAGGCATTAACAGCTACAACGGCCAACGTTATTGAAGGCAGCGCACCATATTTAACGTTTGATGGTGTAACTAAAACTACTACAATAGATAGCTTGTTAAGCATTACTTTGTCGGACGGTACTAAAATTACACCGCAAAATAATGACTCAGCGACAATACCAATCGTATTACCACGCACAAAAGATACTCTTGCTAATATTGATATGGTAGTTCCTACATCAAGTAATTCAGTGAGTATAAATGACATAGTAACAACTGGTCATTATTGGGGTGATGATGATGGAGATGGTCAGCTAACGGCAACGGGGGATATAAGAGTTACTTTTACAGATAAGAATGGCCAAGTGGTTCAACGTGGTGATGCTTTAGATATTTGTAATGCACCTTATAGAGTGGAATTAAGTAGTGCTGGTGGTCGTTTAACTACTCATTATGGTGTGCCAGCTAGTACTACTTTTACTGGTGGTAGGGTAACGTATTATATTAATCCTAATGTACCACCCGTTATCTGCTTTGTAAGGCCGAATCTACTTGAGGGTGCAACTGTCTCTGAACTCAACTTTGCAGGCCCCGATGCCATATGGAATCCAACTAAGGGATTTTTAGTTCAATCAATCGATCCTTTATTTTACGATCGGAATTTTCCGACTACGGGTTCTGATGGTTTGTATTTTGATTTAGACATAGGTGGAGGAGGAGCGCAATTAACATGGACATCTGTTACGCATGAGGGGATAACAGCTACAGTGAGAAGGATAAGTGCAAAAGATACTTGGTTTCCTAGCAACAATCGCACACAAACTGTAACACGAGTTACCTTAACGGGTCCTAAGGCAAGTGCTGCACAAAAAGGGAAAGCGAAACCAGGTCAAATTAACAAGCCAAATTTACCCGAAGTATTTAAATTAGAAGGTAAAGATAGTAATGGTAATGTAATAGTCAGATATGGATTTGAGTTGAAGAAGTGGTTTGTAAACCGAGGTAATAAAAAAGATACGGCTTCTAACCAAGCATCTTGGTGTGATAGTTTAGGCTATCGTTTAGTACAGGTAAAGGATTTGACTAATGCAGTCTGTTCAGGTGTAAATTCAAGCAGCTATTGTCGAGGTGCGGTCGGCGCCACTCCATCATCAGTAGCTAATCACTATCAGCGTCGAATAGGTGCTGGATTATTCACGGACTGGGGTTTTGTGAAAAACTATATTGGTGTGGGTTTTTCCGATGGCTACTATTGGACAAGTGACGACACGACGAAAAACAATCAGTTTGTTGTGTCCTCGCACAATGGCGGAGTTTACAAGTTCGAGCTGAATAAAAATAATTATGGTGTTTGCATTGCTCCTTAACATTTAACACTTATTTGATTGCAGAATCTTATGGTATTAATAGTGTGACAATCAGTTAAAGAAAAGGCTCAGAGTAAGGCGCTATTTTTAGCCAGTAAAACGGGTAAGTTTGTAGTTTGCGTGTTATAGGATAAGCTCGTAGGGATATAAAAAATATAGTTCGGTTGAGCTAACATATTTGCTCCAAAAATAGCAAATGAGGTGTTGATGGTAATGGATATATAAAATGGCTTAACTGAAGTTATAAAGTTTAATTGCTAGCATTATAAATAAAATTAACCAAGCAGTTGGTTGCAGCAATGTTTTAAGTATTCGTATGGTGTTCCTAACAGCAAAAACTTCATTGCTGAACGGTTATTTATTACATCAATCCAAATTAATTTTTACTGTCAGCTAAGCAAAGCAGAATTGATATGCTACTGAACTTACTGACAAGTGAAATGATAGAAGGGTTTTATTGTTCGATCTACTTTATTTTTCATCTTACAGTCGCAACTTCCCGACTAGCGGTGTTAAAAGTTATATTTAGATTTGATAATATTAGCAAACAACTAACTGACTTGGCCCTTATCTTGACCGTAAGGACTAAAAAACAGGGATATTGCTATTTATTGCCGTGTCAGGATATGCTGATAACGAAGTAAAGCTAGCCCAGCAATTTGGGCTGTTTGGCGTGTTTGCGTTTTAAACGTTACCACCAATATCAGTTATTTCGACAAAACTCAAAAGCTATAAAGCTAACAGCATATTTTAATTATAAAATTAACCTATCTATAAAGTCGAATTGTTTTATCTTTACATTTCTTTACAAAAAAGTCCGCCAAAAAACTAGCCAACCATTTTTTTAATGGCTATACTTTTATCGTTGTAGGAAAACAAGCTTATTAAATAAGCGAATAATTATAAAAATTCAAATAAAACAAAATATTACTTGACACGAGGAACGTAATGCATTATCATTTTAGACACCAGACACCAGACACCAGCACTGGCAAACCTATGTCTTAAATTTATCAAATAATCTTATTCGACGAGTTTTTACACTAAGCTCATTTATACTTTCCAAATTATCTCTCAAATTATTATCGAAATTATTGCTCAAATCACCTAAAACAGCTTTGCTAGTATTAGCACTGTTATTATTGTCATCGTCATGGAATGTTCAGGCGAATGGTAAAAAAGCTCAAGCGAGTAATCGCAGTGATGCAATAATGCTACAACCGTCGGCAGTTATCAATTATGTAAGGCCGTATCTATCTAATATTTATGATGACCGATATGCAGGCCCAGCTGACATATGGAATCCTAATAAGGGCTTTTTAGTTCAATCTACCAATCCTGAATCATACAGCCTAAATTTTCCGACTACAGGTGCGCATAATTTATATTTTGATTTACTCATAACAGGAATAGAACCAGAAGAATTGACATGGGAACCAGTCACGCATGAGGGAATTACTGCAACAGTGACAAATGTTGTACCTAATGATTACTGGATTCCTTATGAAGATGGGGGACAAGTTGTCGCCCGTGTTAAGTTAATAGGTCCTGAGGCAAGGAATCAATGGTACAATCCTCATCCTAACCCAATTGCTAAGCCAAAGTTACCGCAGACGTTTGAGTTAGTGGGTAGAGATATTAATACCAATGATGAGGTAGTAAAATATGGATTTGTGTTGAGGCAGTGGTTCGTCAGTCGGGGACATACATGGAGAGATTATAGTGACTATTCAGCATGGTGTGATAGTTTGGGTTACCGCATGCCGAGGGTAAGGGATTTAACCAATGCGAAGTGTGGTGTAAGAGGGGATATGGTTTTTTTCCCATGTATAAATGGCATAAATAGCGCCATGCCGTCGTCTGATTGGAATGGTTACAGGCGTCACATAGGCGCTGGATTTTTTACGGAGTGGGGTTCGGTGGGCATCTACGCTGATTCAGGTTTCTCCGAGAACAGCATGACGAGTGACGGCTCAGCTAGTAGCAAGTTCCATGTCAACACGTACGAGGGCGATGTTCTACTCAGCGATGGACCCGCCTATGGTGTTTGCACCACACCTTAGTTTTTAGCGTTTGGTACTTAATCTTTAGATCTTGAGACGAAAGGGGGCTTATGGTGTAAATAACTGAGAGTTATGGCTTATTCTAACGTAGTGAGGTTTAGGACGTTTTATTTGGCAAAGACAAAACGCCCTAAACCAAACACCTCTATAACTATTTTCATAATATTGATTTAAAAATATCATTAATACAAAATATAAATCAACACAATATGATTTATGTAGTATTGTAAAATAATTATCTACTGAATTATGATTCTTTAGCAGTGCCATTAAGGCTCAATACGTTATTTTGATGCGGATTTAGATATTTTTTTATGTTTTTATAATTTATTTTATAGATTTTGATTCTTGGTTATAAATTGAATCTTCATTTTAAGTTATACGACTCTGTGTTATGCTAGCGCTAATATTAGTCACAGGGTATTCCTTTTATGATAAAAGATCCATTTTTTGACCGCGAAGCCGAGAAGTATGATTCCCCAATTGCCAGTCGAGAGCTTATTTTAGATTACCTTAAACAAGAAGCAAAGCCTGCTAGTTTAGAAAAAATTGCTCAAGCTGTTGATATTAAAAATGAAGAGCAAAAAGTGGCATTGCATCGTCGTTTGCGCGCAATGGAGCGTGATGGACAAGTAGTTTTTACACGCCGTAAATGTTATGCCTTGCCTGAAAAATTTGATATGGTTAAAGGCAGTGTGATTGCGCATCGTGATGGATTTGGTTTTTTACGCGTTGAAGGAAGTCCTGAAGACTATTTTTTATCACCGGAGCAAATGAAAAAAGTTTTACAAGGCGATGTAATCTTAGCTCAGCCAATGGGAACTAAATATCGCGGAAAAATGGAAGCTCGTGTTGTGCGAATTTTAGAGCCACGCAATAATCAAATTGTTGGGCGGTATTTTATTGAGCAAGGTGTTGGTTTTGTTGTCCCTGATGATAGCCGTTTAAACTTTGATATTTTAATTGCGGGTAAACCTAGCCGCACGGTTCGTATGGGAACGGTGGTGGTGGTTGAGTTACAACAACGCCCTGAACGCCGTCAAAAAGCTGTTGGCATTATAAAAGAAGTGCTCGGTGAAATAATGGGGACTAATTTGGCGATTGATATTGCTCTGCGGAATCACGAAATCCCTTATGAATTGCCAAAGGCTGTTGAAAAAGAGGTAAGCAAATTCACCGAACAAGTGCCAGAAAGTTCCAAAAAAGGGCGAAGAGATTTGCGACAATTACCTTTGGTAACAATTGATGGTGAAGATGCCCGTGATTTTGATGATGCGGTTTATTGCCAAAAAAATCGTGGTGGTGGCTATCGGTTATGGGTGGCTATTGCAGATGTTAGTTATTATGTTAGACCAGGTAAGGCGTTAGATAAAGAAGCTTGTTTACGAGGTACATCGGTTTACTTTCCTTCACGAGTTGTACCAATGCTTCCAGAAGCATTATCTAATGGGCTTTGTTCGTTAAATCCGCAAGTTGATCGCTTATGTTTAGTTTGCGAAATGACCGTTTCCAATAGAGGGCGTTTAACGGGGTTTGAGTTTTATGAAGCGGTAATGAACTCGCATGCTCGGTTAACGTATACTAAAGTGGCTAAGATTTTAGATGGTGATGAAGAACTTCGTGAACACTATCATGAATTAGTCCCTCATCTTGAAAATCTTTATGGACTTTATAACGTGCTTGATAAAGCACGGGTTATTCGTGGTGCGATAGGATTTGAATCAGAAGAGCCGAAATTTGTTTTTAATGCCGATAAACGTATTGAAAGTATTGAACTGGCACAGCGAAATGTGGCACATAAAATTATTGAAGAGTGTATGATTTTAGCCAATGTTTCAGCAGCAAAATTAGTGATTGGTGCCCAAGTGCCATCATTATTCCGTGTACATGACAGACCTGATGAAGATCGAATGAGTAATTTGCGCAGTGTATTAAGTGAACTTGGTTTATCACTTGGTGGTGGTGCAAGTCCTAAACCTAAAGATATTGCCGAATTAATGAAAGTGGTTGAAACACGCCCTGATCATGATATGTTGCAAACCGTGATTTTACGCTCTATGAAACAAGCTATTTATGATCCAGAAAATCGAGGACATTTTGGTTTGGCACTTGAGGAGTATGCACATTTTACTTCGCCAATTCGCCGTTATCCTGATTTGCTTTTGCATCGTGCTATCAAATGGATTTTAGCTGATGAAAAACATAAAACCAGTAAAACAGGGGGGTATCGTTATGATACAAATGAAATGCTTTACTTTGGTGAACACTGTTCAATGACCGAACGACGAGCTGATGAGGCCGTACGTGATGTGGTGGATTGGCTTAAGTGTGATTACATGCAAGATCATGTAGGTGAAGTATTTAACGGCTCTATTTCAAGCGTGGTTAATTTTGGTTTCTTTGTGCGGTTGGACGATCTATTTATCGATGGTTTAGTGCATGTGTCATCGCTTGAAAATGATTACTATTTCTTTGATGCCTCGCACAATCGCCTAGTTGGTGAAAATACACGTTTTACTTATCGTTTAGGCGATAAAGTGCAAGTGAAAGTCGATAATGTTAATCCAGAAGAACGTAAAATTGATTTTTCATTGGTTGGCAGTAATAATAAGCCAAAACGTCAGGGTAAAACGGCAAAAGATAAGTCCAAACAAGTCAAAAACGATCAAATTGTCGATTTACCAATAAAACGAAAGGGCAAAAAATCAACCAGTAAAAAAAGTAGCGCGAAGCCAAATACTAAGCAAAATACTAAACCAAGTACTAAATCAAGTACCCCAAAAAAGGCAAAATCGAACGCTAAATCAAGCATGAAAGCAAGTGCTAAAGTTGAAGTGAAAGCCAAAAGTAAAAAACGTAGTAAATCAAAATCAACCAATAAAACTAAATAGTTAATAAAATAAAAGAGTAACAAATAAATGAGTGAAACAGTTTATGGCCTACACGCCATTGAAGCATTATTAGCACGTTCGCCAGAAAGAATTATTGAAGTATTTATTATTAAAGGGCGTGAAGATAAACGCCTTCTTGCCGTTGTGCGTCAATTAGAACAACTTGGCTTGCCTGTAAAAATTGCTAATCGTCAATGGTTAGATGAAAAATCTAAAAATGGTGTACATCAAGGTATTTTAGCCATGGTTACGCCGAATCGAGGTTATCAAGAAAATGATATACCTTTGCTCATAGAACAACAGCCAAATCCAGTTATTTTAATTTTAGATGGTGTAACTGATCCGCATAATTTAGGTGCCTGTATAAGAACTGCTGATGCTGCTGGTGTCGATTTTATTATTGTACCAAAGGATCGCTCCGCACCGCTCAATTCAACGGCACAAAAAGTTGCTTGTGGTGCAGCTGAAAGCGTGCCTGTGGTTAGGGTGACCAATTTGGCTCGTACAATGCGAATGCTGCAAGATGAGTACCAAGTTTGGATTGTGGGCACCGCTGGAGAAGCTGATAGAACGCTTTATCAAACAGACTTCTATAAAACATCAACACAGACCGCACTTGCATTGGTAATGGGTGCTGAAGGTGAAGGTATGCGTCGTTTAACCAAAGAACACTGTGATGAATTGGTGAGCATTCCAATGGCAGGAATTGTGTCATCACTAAATGTATCGGTTGCAACTGGTGTTTGTTTATTTGAAATTGTTCGGCAAAAATCAGCTATCAGAACCTAATTTAGATGGTTATAACCGTATTGGCTACCTAACTATTTAAGTTTCATACGAAATCAATAGATTAGTTGAACTTCAATACGGTTAATTAAAACAATCGTAAAAATATATTAGCAAGTATCTTTTTTATTAGCATGAATTTTTCATTTGTCTTTAAAAAATTAAATAAACAAGTGAGTATAATTTTGTCAAAAAGTTTCAGGTAACCCTACGTTTCAGTAAAAAATATTGTTTTTTAGATCGTTAAATGCTTTTTGACAAGTTGCGATCTTATTTTTATTTATACTCGTGCGTACTGCCTAATATTTTATCTATGGGGAAACATCTATAATTGCTTGAAAATACATTTCTTATATATTTTTTCAATCCAAAAAATCGTGTAATGACAGCATAATAAAATGGCTGGGTATATGATGAAATTAAGCGTGATCCATGCTGATATCAGCAAATCAATACCAATCGAATTGATTAAATAACGCTGATATAAATAAGGATATCGAATTAACCGAGGGATAATCATAAAAATAAGGCTAATTAAAATGCCAATAAGTAAACCACAAAAGACTAAACCTGACGGTTTTTTTATTTTGTTTAAAATGAAGATTGAAATAAGAATAAAACAGAAATAACACAATCCATAATACATTAAATAATAATATTCAGGTGTATGGTATTGTCTTTTGATAAAGCGATAACACCATTGATAACTTAGCAATCCTCCGACACAATTAAACAACAATATAACAATTAGATTAATGATTTTCATCGGATAATCCTTTTAACTTCAATAAGTTATATGATTTTACTGTAATTTATGCTAATAATATGTGACTTTGCTAAATTAATGAAGTGTTTTTATAAATTTTATAACGTGATCAATTTATATTTGTGTATTTAGTTACAGCCAATAATTAAAAATGCCGACTAAAATTGTCGGCATTGTTATTTTTAGTGCTAATTTTTTATTAGGTTAATATCAATGCCTAATCCTTTGGCAATTCCTGAACCATAATCAGGATGGACTTTGTAGAAGTGTTTGAGCTGTCTGATTTGAATGTCTCGATTTACGTTTTTCATAGAGCCAACGATATTATCAATAAGCAGTTGTTTTTGATCAGACTGCATTAAGTTAAATAATGCGCGTGGTTGTGAGTAATAGTCGTCATCAACACGATGATCGTGCCTGTCCATTGTGCCAGCTGGTACATGCATTGGCGGTTCGGCATATTGTGGTTGTTGTTTTGGTGCGCTATCGACGCTATTAGGCTCATAGTTAGGCGCATTATCTGGACTATAAAAGCGCATTGCGCCATCGCGTTGATAATTATGAACAGGGCATTTTGGAGCATTGATCGGCAATTGTTGATAATTAGTACCAATACGATAGCGGTGCGCATCGGCATAAGCAAAAATTCGACCTTGAAGCATTTTATCTGGTGATAAACCCGTTCCTGGCACTACATTACTTGGTTCAAATGCTGCTTGTTCAACTTCAGCAAAATAGTTTTCTGGATTACGATTCAGTTCCATTACGCCGACTTCGATTAATGGGAACTGTTTTTGTGACCAAACTTTAGTAACATCAAATGGGTTTTCAGGATGGTTGTTAGCTTGTTCTTCTGTCATTACTTGTATGTAAAGTCGCCATTTTGGATAATCTCCTCGCTCAATGGCTTTGAACAAATCTTCTTGTGCTGAATCTGGATTAGTTCCATCCATTTCTGCTGCTTTTTTAGGATGAATGTTTTTTATTCCTTGCTCAGTTCTGAAATGCCATTTAACCCAAGTGCGAACGCCATCTTTATTGATTAAGCTATAAGTATGGCTACCATAGCCGTGCATATGGCGGTAACCATCAGGGATTCCGCGATCAGAAAATAAAATAGTGACTTGATGAAGTGATTCTGGTGATAAAGACCAAAAATCCCACATCATTTGTGGATCTTTTAAGTTGGTTTTGGGATCACGTTTTTGAGTGTGAATAAAGTCAGGAAACTTTAATGCATCACGTATAAAAAATACAGGTGTATTATTGCCTACTATATCCCAGTTGCCTTCGTCAGTGTAAAATTTTACCGAAAATCCACGAGGGTCGCGGGCGGTGTCTGATGAGCCACGTTCTCCACCAACTGTTGAAAACCTTGCAAAAAGAGGGGTTTGTTTACCTATCTTAGCAAATATACTGGCGTGAGTATACTGAGTGATATCATTTGTTACCGTAAATGTACCGTGTGCGCCAGAGCCTTTAGCGTGTACACGTCTTTCAGGAATATTTTCACGGTTAAAATGGGCTAGTTTTTCAATGAGTTGATAATCATCAAGCAATACTGGACCACGAGGGCCAGCAGTTCGAGAGTTTTGATTATCGGCTATTGGGGCACCGTTATTGGTGGTTAGTTCTTTTTTTTCTGACATTGCAACACTCCTTTCTAGTATATTAAAGCGCTTTTGTAAATTAAAATAATCAATTAATTAATTTTTGAATTTAAAATTACTAAAACATATATATGGGACGGTAGTGCATAGTAAAAAGCTGGATATTGGGGGTTTTCAATACGTTAAAATATATTTAAACTCACAACATCTAAATTTATATCTATAAATTTGTGTATTCCTAAATTTAAGGTTCTCAATGGAATAATACACTAAATCATTTACTTTTTGATAATTATGAAAATTTTGACAATTTTTTAAATTGTTATCAATAAATTCAAGCGTAAATAATTTCGGGCAATCGAATATCCCAAGGTTTGTTCTCAATATGTTGGACTTTTTGGCAAGCAAAAGCAAGCCCAATTGGTAAAATTTGTTGGTTTTGATAATCTGCTAGTAATCGGTCATAAAATCCTCCACCCATTCCCATACGATAACCTCGTTGATCAAAAGCAACTAGTGGCGTAAAAACAATGTCGAGTTGATGGTAAGGAAGTACATTTAATACATTTAACTTTGGTTCTAATATACCAAAGTTATTTTTTATGAGTTGAGTTTGGCTAGTATATTTTAAGAAGAGCAAGTTTTTGGTTGCAAAAGGGTGGATAACAGGTAAATAGACGGATTTATTTTGTTGCCATAAATAGTTAATTATAGGTTGGGTTTCGACTTCGCCATCAAATGATAAAAATATGGCGATATTTCTTGCTTTATTAATCGCTTGGTGACAGGCAATTTTTTGATATATAGCGTGTTGTGCAATCTCACGTTCATCGGGAGATAATTGTCGCCGTTTTTGACGAATGATTTGCCTTATATTCATCAGTTTTCACTGTTGTTTAAAAGTAAAAGAGCGCTCCAAGATGTCGTTAGGGTCGTAACCCTTGAACCCAAGGTTCAAGGTGAACATTGTGTTTTAATTTTTAGGTTTCCTTACAAGTAAGGCATACACACCAATTAAAAGTCACTCCGTTCTTAAGTTTAGAATATCGGCTCAGGGGACTAACCCATATGGCGATCATCTCAGAGTCGTATGCTATAATACAAAATTTGACGGATCATACAATACTATTTGTATTAAATTTACAATTCAAGTAGTTAATTATTAGGATTTAGGGCAGAATCGAGTAATTGTTGTAACATTTTTAACCGATCGCCAAATTCACTGCTTTTTTCTTTTTCTTTTGAGAGTTCGTAAGAAATGTTTAGAGCGGCAGTCATAATAAGTTGATCACTGCCAACATGTGGAGACTTTTCTCGTAAATTTGTTAAGCGCGCATCTAAATCTTTTGCGGCATTGTTAAGTGCGTCGACTTCATCAACAGGACAATTAAATTTTAATGTTCGTCCAAAAATTTGAATAGTGACAGCTTGAGTTTCCATATTTAACCTATTGATTCATAAAACGATTAATTTTATCGATAATGTGTTTTTTATCTAGTCCTATTTCTTGCCTTATTTCGCTTTGAGAGCCTTGAGAAATAAACTTGTCAGGGAGTCCAATATTTAAAATATCACATTTTATTTTTTTCGATAATAAATATTCACAGACGGCGCTACCTGCTCCGCCTTTGATACTGTTTTCTTCGATGGTGACAAGTATATTATGAGTTTGGCTAATGTGCAAAAGGACTTTTTCATCTAATGGTTTAACAAAACGCATATCGATAACTGTAGCATTGATTTGTTCTGCAGCTTGTAAAGCTTCGGTAAGTAAAGCGCCAAAATTTAGTAAAGCAATATTTTCACCTTGCCGGCACAATTTAGATTGTCCCAAAGGAATTGCTGTTAATGGGATTAATGGCGTTCCAGTGCCTTCACCACGGGGGTAACGTACTGCTGCAGGACCATTATGTAAATAGCCTGTGTAGAGCATTTGTCGACATTCGTTTTCGTCACTCGGTGTCATAATGACCATATTGGGTATGCAGCGTAGATAACTTAAGTCAAATGCACCTTGGTGGGTTTCGCCGTCGGCGCCAACAATTCCTGCACGATCGATAGCAAACAATACAGGTAAGTTTTGAATAGCAATATCATGAATTACTTGATCATAAGCGCGTTGCAAAAAAGTTGAGTAAATAGCTACAACAGGTTTTAATTCACTAATTGCAAACCCAGCAGCAAGGGTTACCGCATGTTGTTCGGCTATTGCAACATCAAAAAATTGGTCAGGATAACTATTTGCAAATTTTGTCATACCTGAACCTTCTCCCATTGCTGGGGTTATTGCCATTAAACGTTTATCATTTTGCGCCATTTCGCATAACCAATCGCCGAATACTTGCGAATATGTTGGCGTAACTTTTTGAGTAGTAGGTAATATGCCATCATTTGGATTAAATTTTGGTACACCATGCCATAAAGTTGGATCTTTTTCAGCTGGTGCATAGCCTTTGCCTTTTTGTGTTATTACATGAAGCAGTTGTGGACCCTTTAATTGGCGAACTTTTTGTAAAGTTGCGACCAATCCATTAATATCATGTCCATCAACAGGACCTATATAATTAAATCCAAGTTCTTCAAATAAGATAGCCGGTGTGACCAATCCTTTTAAGTGTTCTTCAGTTTTTTTAACAAGTTCTTTTAATGGTGGAATATTAGCTAATATCCGTTTGCTATTTTCCCTAAAAGATGTATAGGCTTTACTTGATAAGATTTGAGTTAGATGTTGGTTAAGTGCTCCAGTATTTGCAGAAATTGACATATCATTATCGTTGACAATCACTAGCATATCTGGCTTAACATGACCAGCGTGATTCATTGCTTCAAATGCCATACCAGCAGTTAATGCTCCATCACCAATAATGGCAGCTACTTTTTTACCTGATTGTTTTTTTTGTTCGCTAATTGCAATACCAAGTGCTGCACTAATTGAAGTTGAAGAATGACCTGTGGTTAGCACATCATATTCACTCTCATTACGATGAGGAAATGGATGAAGTCCCCCTTTTTGACGAATAGTGAGCATTTGGTCTCGTCGACCAGTCAAAATTTTGTGAGGGTAAGCCTGATGACCAACATCCCAAATAATTTTATCAAAAGGTGTGTGATAAACATAATGCAAGGCTGTTGTTAATTCAACCACACCTAGTCCCGATGCTAAATGACCACTTGATTGACTTACGCATGCGAGTAAATATTGTCTAAGCTCGTGACAAATAGACGATAACTGTGACTGAGGAAAACGTCTTAGATCCTCAGGCGAGTTTATTTGTTTTAACAAAGGGTAATTATCTAAATTCATTATGTAATGCTGTATTTTAGCTAGTTATTAACTATTGCGATTAATAATATAACCAGCAAGTTCCTGTAATGGCTGATTATTATAAGGTATTTGTTTTAGACTATCGATAGCTTGCTGATAGAGTTGCTGGGTTAGTTTTACTGCGCTATCTAGCCCAATTAATGCAGGGTATGTACTTTTTTCATGAGTAAGGTCTGAACCTTGTGGTTTACCCATAATAGATTGCTCGCCAATGATATCTAAAATATCGTCTTGAATTTGAAATGCTAGCCCAATTGCTTCAGCATAGCGATCGAGTATTAGCTGATAAGGTTTAGCTATTTCACCGCATGCAAAAGCACCCAAACGGATTGCCGTTTTGATCAATGCTCCTGTTTTATAACAATGTATTTTTTGCAAATGTTCAAGACTAATTGATTGATGTGTGGCCTGTAAATCAAGCGATTGGCCAAGGCACATGCCATTAACACCACTGGCATGGGCAAGTTCAGTTATCATATTAATTTTAGTTTCATCATCGATTAATTTACTTTTTGCTAGCATTGAAAAGGCTAAACTTTGTAAGGCGTCACCGGCAAGTATTGCTTGAGCTTCACCAAATTGGATATGGCAGGTTGGTTTGCCGCGGCGTAAGTCATCATTATCCATGGCAGGTAAGTCATCATGAATTAATGAATAAGTATGAATTGACTCAATAGCGGCAGCGGCTTCATCTAATTTAGAAAGAGGGCAATTAAACATTTGTCCAGTTAAATAGACTAAAATAGGTCGAATTCGTTTTCCACCAGCTAGCAAGCTGTACTCCATTGCTTGTTGAAGTTGAGATGGTTCAATTTGTGAAATATAGGTGGTTAAAAACGAATCAATTCGTTCTTGTAATGGCTTTAAACTATTCATTATCATCATTTGAGAATTCTGACAGTTCGGCGTCACTATTTTCAGATAATAAAATCTGAATGCGTTGCTCAGCTTGCTGTAACTGTTTTTGTCCTGCTTTTGCTAATTTAATCCCTTTTTCAAACTCATTTAGCGCTTCATCTAATGGTAGATCGCCGTTTTCTAATTGAGTTACAATGGTTTCGAGCTGTTTAAGTGTCTCTTCGAAACTTACTTCTTTGTTTTGCTTTTTTGCCATATTTAATTCCCCTTTGCGTGCGATGAGTATACACTTATTTCCAATAATCGTGAATCTGGGTTTTATTTATTTACTCTCATTTTCGTTATTCAATTCATCGATTGATAATAAGGTAATATCTGGATTAATCGGTTTTTTAACTTCGATACCCATTTCACGAAATCGTTCAATTTGTCCAATTACATTGCCACGACCTTTACATAATTTGTTCATGGAATTTTGATAGGTTTGTTGAGCTTTGTCTAAACAACTGCCCAAATTTTCCATATCTTCAACAAAGCCACGCATTTTGTCATATAATTTGCTTGCTCTATCGGCAATAAGTTCAGCATTACGATTTTGATATTCAAATCGCCATAAATTATGGATAGTTCGTAATGCAACTAATAAAGTAGTGGGGCTTACTATCATAATATTACTTTTCAGCGCATCGTTAATTAATGTTGGGTCATTATCTATTGCACTTAAAAATGCTGGCTCGACAGGAATAAACATCAAAATATAATCTAATGAATTAATGCCAATAAGTTTATGATAATCTTTTTGACTAAGTTGTTTTAAATGGTTACGCACAGCCGTTAAATGTTCGGCCATTGCTTTTGCTTTAACGTTTTCGTCATCACTATTAAAATGGCGTTCGTAGGCAACCAAGGTCACTTTTGAATCAATAACTACATCACCCCCTTGCGGTAAGTGAACAATGACATCGGGTTGTAATCGTTGATTGTTTTCGTTGGTTAGATTAACTTGTGTTTCGTACTCATAACCTGAACGTAATCCTGAATTATCTAAAATTTGACTTAAGATAAATTCTCCCCAGTTTCCTTGGGTTTTGTTATTGCCTTTTAATGCATTGGTTAGATTGGTTGCCTCTTTGCTCATTTGTGCATTAAGCTGTTGCAAATTACGAATTTCATGGGTTAATGTGTGGCGCTCTTTAGCCTCTTGCCCAAAACTATCTTGAACTTGCTTTTTGAAGCCTTCTAACTGTTCTTTAAGTGGTGAAAGTAAAAAATCAAGGCTCTGTTTATTTTGTTGTTCAATCTTTTTACCACTCTGTTCAAAAATGCGATTAGCTAGGTTTTCAAATTGAGTGGTAAGTCGTTGTTCACTTTGTTCTAGTATAGTTTGACGTTCTTGTGTTGCACTTAATGTTTCTTCTAAACGCGTTTTGAGTTCACTAATTTTAACATTCTGCGCTAGATTTTGTTGTCGATACTGCTCTAATTCATGCTCAAGTTGTTTTACTTGAATTACTAAAGTTTGGTTTTCTTCCTTTTTTTGAATTAGTTGTAGATCGAATAGTTGCTGTAAATTATTAATTGTTGATTGAGATTTTATAGCAAATACAAATAACATTAAGGCAACAATCCCAATAATAATGGCAATCCATTCGGTTAATCCTAAAGCATTGAACATAATTAAGCCCTTTCAAAAGTAAATGACATCACATCATTCAAGCTATTGCAATTTAAGGCAAGCATAATTAAACGGTCTAATCCGACAGCGACTCCAGCACAGTCTGGTAGCCCAGCTTCCATAGCGGCCAGTAATTCAATGTCAATATTCTGAGCTGGTAAGTTTTGATTAGTACGATCTAAATTATTTTGTTCAAAACGCATTCGTTGTTCTTGTGCATTAGTCAATTCTTTAAAGCCATTAGCAAGTTCAACACCTTTGTAATAGAACTCAAAACGGCTAGCTACACGATGATCTTCTGGGCTAATAGCGGCTAATGCAGCTTGTGATGCTGGAAAGTTAAATACAGCAATAGGCTTGTCTTGACCAATATGTGGTTCAACGCCGAAAGTGAATAAGCATTGTAACAATCCATCTTTATCATAATTATCTGTGTTAAGTCCGATATCAAGCTGATTTGCTGCATTGACTAAGGTTGCGTGATCGGCTTCCAAAGGATCAATATTAAGATGCCTTTGAAACGCTTTTTGATAAGAAATACGTTCAGCAGGTTCACAATCTAATATAGTTTGTAATAGATCATCGACTTCATTAATCATTTGCATCATATCAAATTGGATGCGATACCATTCTAACATGGTAAATTCAGGGTTATGATAACGGCTGACTTCTTCATGATTACGAAAACATTTACACATTTGATAAATTGGTCCACTACCAGCAGCTAGTAAGCGTTTCATATGATATTCAGGGCTAGTAATTAATGACATGTTTCGCCCTTGTTGATCATCGATTTCACCAGGCTTTAAAAATTTAGTGTGAAAAGAGCTTAAATGTACGTCTGTTACTGCATATTGGCTTAAGGTAGGTGTTTCGACCTCTAAAATACAGCGATCAGCAAAAAATTGACGAATTAGAGAAACAATTTTCGCGCGCTTAAGTAAATTATTTATAGGTGCAGAAGGTTGCCAAGTCATAAAAATATCCATGGATTTTGATTAGTTACTAAAAGAAGTGAAATAGGGCAAAAGCCCTATTTCTTATTGCTGGCGTTCATTTTGCCATATTGAGAACAAATTGTCGTATTTTTCTTGTTGTTGCCAAATATGACGATGTAATGCGGAAAGAATAATTGGGTCTTCTAAAATCGCTAACTGCTTTTCTTTACTCATTTTTTCTAAGTCTATGTGTTGATATTGTTCAATAAGCTCATTGCGTTTTTGTTGGTTTTTATTATTAACTCTATGTCTTGAAGTCGATAAAGCGCAAGTTAGCGCATTATATATAGGATCGACCAACGCCATAACAAAACCATGCTCAACAAATGCAGTTTCAGTTTTAATTAAATATTCGCCTGTAAGAGTAACAGCTCTTGTAGGATGCGTTTCTTCAGGGGTTAAAAATAGTCCTGCTTTTTTTGCCTTCATGCCGATACTTGAAAGCCCAGATACTCTAATTACTAAAGGTGAAATGGTTAAAGGTATTAATATGGCTATATACCAATAAGTAAATTGTGGATTTAACCAGATAATTACTCCTAACCAGATAATACCTAATAATGACAGTGGCCAACAAAAATAAAATGACTCCCCCCATGTTAGAGCGTCGTCACTTCGGGATGGTGACTTCCATTGAATTTTACTGCCCATCCATGCTTTAAGTACAAATTTACTATGAAAGATCATGCGTATTGGCGCTAAAATCATTGACCAAATCATTTCAATCAGTATTGATAAAGTTAATTTAAATATACCGCCAACATCTTTTGCCCCAGTTCTGGCTATAATAATACCGTAGCTGAAGAATTTAGGTGCAAACAGTAAAACCATTGTGGTTGATAATAGTTGAATGGCTAATTGTTCATCCCACCTTGGCCAAGTCGGATAAAATTGGTTAGGTTGGAAGAAATATTGAGGCTCAGAAATATTAAACACCAATAATAATAGTGTCGAAAATATTAAAAATACTAGCCACAATAATGAAGAAATATAAGCCATGCCACTAGTTGCAAACATTAAACGATGGGTCAATTTAATACCGCTTTTGAAGATTAGCCTTAAATTAATTAAGTTACCCATACACCAGCGATTATCACGTTTTAAATCTTCAATCATATTACCAGGAAGCTCTTCATAACTTCCATTCATATTATAAGCAATCCATACGCCATAACCAGCACGACGCATAAGCGTCGCCTCAACTAGATCATGCGATAAGATATGAATTGGACCCTTACGTTTTTGCAATGGAGATAATATGCAATGCTCAATAAAAGGTTTTAAGCGAATCATTGCATTGTGACCCCAATATTGTGCTTCGCTTAGTTGCCAAAAGTGTGTGCCAGAGCAAAATATATCACTATAAATCTGATTGGCAAATTGTTGAATACGTCCATAAAGCGTGGTCATTCTGACTGATTTTGGCGGTGATTGTAAAATACCTGCTTTAGGTGTCATTTCCATCATGGCGATCATTTTTAAAATACAATCGCCTGTCATGATACTATCGGCATCAAGGATCATCATGTATTCATATTGGTGCCCCCAACGACGGCAAAAATCATCAATATTACCACTTTTACGTTTTACTCGGCGTTTGCGATGGCGATAAAAAACGTTGCAACCATTGTTTTGTTTTGCTGCATTAAATTCAGCCCAAGCTTTAAGTTCGTTCACATATAGATCGGGATCGTTAGTATCACTTAATATATAAAAATCACAACAAGCTGCGTGGCCTGTTTCAGCTAAAGATTGATAAGTTGCTTGTAACCCAGCAAATACTCGAGCAACATCTTCATTACAAATTGGCATAACAAGAGCGGTTCGATGGTTTGTATTGATATGCGACGCTGGTTCATTGGGTATAGGGATTGTGTAACGGTCTTTACCCATGACGGCTAAAATTAGGCCCATAATGCTGGTCCAAAATCCAATGGAGATCCAACAAAACAAAATAGCAAACAGGATAATAATCGCCCCTTGTATGATATAAGGTATTATGCTGTAGATGGCTAATTCAGGATTGATATCCCAATTAGTCATAAAATTGATTTTTTGCCAACTTTGGTATGGTAATAAAGAAGATAGATAAGTGGTTCCATAATATGTTTGTACTACAATCAGCGCAAACATAATAAAGCGTCGAATTATAGCTAAAATATTAAAGTTATGTTTTGACTTGGCAATATAGCGCTGGTTCCAGATTTGAGGTTGAATTGGAACGCGTTCAACTTCAGGATAACTTGGTTGTTGTTTTCGGTCATCAATAAAAGAACTAGTATCGCCAATCTGATTTAAGCGATATTTTAAGAACTCAACATCATCAGGTGATGTTGTATTATTTTCATATTTTTGACGCCAAGCTTCAGCATCAGGTAGATTTGTAAAGTAATCTTTTTTCATATTTTTATCTTATAATAATAATGACTATTACATTACTATTGTGCTGGGTATTGCCCGCTCCAAGTTTCAGAAATCACTTCATTGGTTGCTTGTGAAGCGAGTTGTACACGAATATCGGTTGCTTTTTTATTGTCTTCAACGTTGAAGCGAACAATGACTCGCCAGCCTTTAATTTCTGGATTGTATTGCACTTCAGAACTTAATATAGAGCCATTATTAATACTTGAAATGACTTTAACTGGTGATTTTTCTGATAACTCAGGCCCAGCAAAGTCAATTACATAGGCATTAGAACCATCAAGTTTACGAATTAAATTAGCTTGTTTTATATCGCCTAGAGATAAACGCGTACTAACTGCCCTTGCGACATCATTCGGGTAACGCTTATTTTCATTTAATGAATAATGTAAGCGGTATTTAATATCAAGCACATCGCCTGCTTTGTATTGTTTTTGAGGTACCCAAAACGCAACAATATTGTCGTTAGTTTCGTCAGCGGTAGGGATTTCAACTAATTCAACTCGGCCTTTTTGCCAATCACCTAAAATTTCAGTCCAAACGCTTGGGCGTTTTTCATAGTGATCATCGAGATCTTGATAATCATCAAAACCTTTATCACGCTGAATTAAACCAAAAGCTTTTGGGTTTTCTAGACTATACGATGAAAAAGATAGACGCTTAGGATTATTTAATGGACGCCAGATCCACTCGTTATTATTAGCTAAAATTGATAGACCATTAGAATCATGCATTGCTGGACGATAATTTAGTAATGGTGAAGGTTGATTAGGTCCAAATAAAAACATACTGGTTAATGGTGCAATACCTAATTTTTTTACCGAATTACGGAAAAAAACTTTTGCTTGCATTGTGACAGTAGTATCAACACTAGGAACAAGTGTAATTTTATAAGCGCCAGTGACACTTGGTGAGTCAAGTAAAGCATAAATAATTAAGTGTTTTTGATTGGCTTGAGGTCTTTCAATCCAATACTCTTTAAATCGAGGGAACTCTTCACCCGACATTTCGCCTGTATCAATGGCAAGTCCTCTTGCTGAAAGACCATAATGTTGATCTTTACCCACGGCACGAAAATAACTACCGCCGAGCGCTGAAAATATTTCATCGTCAGTTTTTGTTGGGTTATTAATTGGATAATGGACTTTAAAACCAGCAAAACCCAAATTTTTAGTGTCTAGTTTATCAAGATTGATTTGGCTTAAATCAAAATAGCTAGGGTCATATTGGATTGGATTAACTTGATTATCAACAATTTCATTAATTTTTATTGGAACATCAAAGTACATGCCTTCATGATAAAATTCAAGTTTAAATCGGCTTTTTTGATCACCCCAATAAGCTTTTTTATGATTAAATAGAATTTTTTGGTAATCAGCAAATTGTAAAGATGCTAATTCATTAGGAATATTTTTAGATGGTTGAACATAAGCCTTTTTAGATAGTTTTTCAGCTTTTTCAACTACATCATCAAGCGAAAAAGCCCATGCAGAAAAACTAATACAAGTAGCTGAAGCTAAGCAAAGCACCTTGCAAATTAAAGTTTTATTAAACTTATGAATTGGAAATAAATTGCACATAAAAGACTCGCGTTAGTATTATCTAAAAATATTGAAATAATTGATAATATTGTTTTTTGGATCATCTAAGCATTTCTCAACGTAATCCACTTTCATTTCTTGAAGAATGCTTGGGTTTTCGTTTATTAGGAAGTAAGAATAGTCATCTTTAGTAATCTTTGCTTTTAAGGATGAGATATCTTGTTCTGACATTCTAAATTGTGGTCGAAAATATTGTGTTATTTTTGCATTATCTTTTGTATAAATTGCTGCAACGAAATCAGCTGAATATTGGCAATAACTTTTTATATTGTTTTCAGTTGCTTTTATTTTACTTAGTTCCATATTATGTTCGGCTTGGTTTTCCTCAACTACTTTTTTGAGTTGCACATGATACTTTAATTTATATAGTTCATTTAAATAAAAATTCAATACACAAGAGGAGAGATTATTATTGCCTTTACAATTTAGAATACCTTGTTTAATAATGTAGTTATCGAAGTTTTTATCACCAACAAACCGAATTAGTTGATTTTTAGCATCAACAACATAAGGGTCGTTAGTTTCAGTTTGTTGTTTTAATAGAGATAGTTGCTCTGTTTCGGAAATTGGTTCATTATTTTTTAAAGGTAAATTTTTTTTTGCACAACTTGTGACAAGAATAGCGACAAAGGTGCATATAAGGATATTACTTACTTTCATTTATCAAATTCCATGAGCATATTCTTTAGGTTAATTTTAAAGCGAGCAACTTTGCCACTAATTTAGTCACGTTATTAGTAACAACAGCCACTTATAACGATTATTGTTATAGCGCAAAATTATATACTCTTATTAATTTAAAAAACACTAGCAGATTAAATTAAATTTATAAAAATTGTACTTTATATACGGTCATTTTTCTCTAATGTTTGCATATTTTTTTATTATCGACCGTAAATTTAGTTTCATGATCAACTGAGGGTTTAAATTTCCCCTTTGCTTTTAAAAAAGCGATTAGTTGCTCGGCATTCATGTTGGATTTTGAACAAGTATGAAATATGGCATCTTCTCCAAACTTACTTTTGATAGCATCAAGTAAAGAAGATTCGGTATAATTGTTTCCATTCATCATATGCAATACTTCGTGTCCATGAATTGACATTATAGCCTCCCTGAATTATTGTTCATTTTAATGATTAATTCATTATTTTTAATCCCGAAAGATAACAGATATTTTTAATAAGAAAAAGAGGTTTGATATTAAAAATATAATAAAGTTTTAATTATTCCCCCTGATTTACATCGGGGGAAGAAATAACAGCAAAAAAGCTGTAAATTCAAGCAAGAATAATCTTTCTTTTATTTTTTAATTGTTGGCCAATTTTGTAATGATTGATTGATTTTCGCTTTTAACCTGGTGAATAACAACAGATATAGTATCAGCAAGTTTATAGCAAACCTCATCTTTAATTTTGATGATTCCTTCCTCAGGTAACGAGATAATTTCTTCCTTGACTGAGTGAATCATTGAAAGTGGCATAAATGCAAAAGCGCCTATATCACATAAACGAACTCGAGCACCACCACGATTGATATCGATAATTTCAGCAGAAAAACTTTCACCTACTTTATTTGATAAGTATTGAGCATAAAGGTTTTCAGCCATATCACGTTCTGCATAGCGTAATGTTTTGCGTCTTTCATTCATGTTTTTTAATTGATCTTTATCGGGTGCGACTAATTCTTGTGATCGGATAAATGCTTTGATTAATCGATGGTTGACCATATCACCATATTTACGTATTGGTGAAGTCCATGTTGCATAGGCATCAAATCCCAAACCAAAATGTGGTTTAGGTTCAGTTGAAAAATCAGCAGGGCTTTGGAACTTACGAAGTTTTGTGGACAAAAATGGAGTGTTGTCGATTATACGACGCAACTTTACGTAACCATCAAAAGATAATAATGATTCTTTATCAAATTCAGTGATTCCGTTATCATTTAAAAAAGTCGCTACTTGTTCAATATATTTATTATCAAAACCTGAATGAATATTAAAAATTCCAAAACCAATTTTATTTTTTAATTGCAATGTTAAAGCTTGGTTAGCTAAAACCATGACTTCTTCTACTATTTGATTTGCAATCCGACGAGACTCTTTAATTATTGATTTAACTTGGCGATTTTCATCAAGTTCAAAACGATAATCTCCATTATCTTTAAAAACTAAAGCATGATTTTGCCGCCATGTCATACGAATTTTTGCTAAGTCAGCTAAATGTTTAAGTTGCTGTTTAATAATTGGATTGTTAGTTTCTAAATCTTCATTATTTTCTAAAAAATTAGAAACATTGTTATAAGTTAATTTAGCTTTTGATTCAATCCAAGCTGGTATAAAAGTGATCTCATCGCTATTAATATTGCCCGTTTCGTCAATACCCATTTTACATATCATTGCTGGACGTTTTTGATTTGCTTTTAATGAACATAAATCATTGGCAAGCTCTTTGGGTAGCATAGGGATATTAAAATCAGGCAAATAAGTGGTAAAATTTCTGATTTTGGCAATACGATCAAGTTCGCTATCTTGTAATACATAAGCGGTAGGATCGGCAATGGCAACCGTCAATTGATAATCTCCTTGTTCACCTTTTGATATCGCAATAGCATCATCCATATCTTCTGTATCTTCGCTATCGATGGTGAAAAAGTTAACATCGGTTAAATCTTGACGGTTATCAAGTTCAGTACCGTTAATTGATAATGAATCGAACTGTGGGGCGTGAGTTTCTAAATCGTAGCGCGCTAACGTTTTTAGCCAAAGTCGATAAGGTGAATTACTTTCAGCAACAAAATGAACAATTTCGGCAAGAAATTGATTCCGTTTTTCTTGCAAAGGGTGAGAAACAAGCGTTGCCACAACCCAATCGCCTTCTTTTAGTTTTTCGCTAACTTGCTTGTTTATTTTGCAACGAATGGCTAGATTAGTTGACATATTTTCAGGATAAATAACCATTGTACGATCTTGAAAGCCTATTTTGCCAATAAATTTTTGCAATGCACTTTCAATTAATGATTCAGGTTCAAAAGACTCTTTATCGTTATTACTTATAACTGTCCCTGATACCTTATCACCATTGCAAACTCTTTTCATTTTAGCAATAGGGATGAAATAACTTTTTTTATTATCAACATCTAAAAAACCAAATCCTTTTTCATGAGCTCTAATAGTGCCTTCAACGCGTGGTGTTTGCTCATGGAGTTCTTGTTTTAATTGTGCAAGTAGAGGGTTATTTTGAAACATATGGCCTAACACTAGTTAAAAAGTTGGTGTTAAATTCTATCATATTTATGCAAATTGTGGTTATTGAATTAATCGGTGATGGTATTGAAAATAGACGTATAATAATGCCATTTAAAATAATTGGTCGAATTAAAGTATGAAATTAAACTATAAATTACAGGGTGATGGACAGCCGATAGTGTTTTTACATGGGGTATTTGGGAGTTTAGATAATTTAAATATGTTAGCGAAGGATTTTGTGCAGTATTATCAAACCGTGCAAGTTGATCTGCGTAATCATGGGCATTCCCCTTGGTCTGATAAGATAACTTATCAAACTATGGCTGAAGATGTAGCTGAACTTTGTTATGATTTACAATTAAAAGATATAATATTAGTTGGTCACTCAATGGGGGGGAAGGTTGCTTTGCAATTATCGCAAATGCTTTCAGATTCTATCCAAAAAATTGTTGCTATCGATATTGCGCCTATAAAATATCACCGTTCGTCCAATGCCACTATTTTAAGAGTGTTAATGTATTGCCTTAGTAACCAAATTACCGATAAAAAGCAGATCATCAATTTAATGGAACAAGTAGGGATTAACATGCCAACCATTCTTTTTTTACTAAAATCGTTTAAGAATGATAAATGGTTGTTTAATATTGAAGCAATTAATTCACAATATGCTCATATATGCGATTGGCAAAATATCTCTCCTTGCTTAAAACCCACGTTATTTATTCGGGGAGGTAACTCTACTTATATTACAAATGAAGCTTATCCAGCGATTTTCGAACAATTTCCTAATGCAAAAATTGAAGTAGTTGAAGGTGCAGGGCATAATGTTCACGCTGAAAAAACGTCACAAGTTTTGCAACTTCTACATAACTGGATAGAGGAATGAATGGTATTTAACTTGTAAATATTTAGAGTGAATAACAAAATAATCGTTGCTGCTTGGCAACTTGTTTGTTAGGTGCATTAACCGTTATAACAACCATTTTACACTGAGTATTATAAGTTTTACTGGTGAGCTTATAATACCAACCAGAAGGAATAATTTGGTTTGTGGTATAAGGGTAGCTATCAAGTAGCTGAAAAGCAATTTTGTTGGCACGTAAGTAGTTTGTAAAGTAGTGATGTTTATAAAACAATGCTTGTTGGTAATTAACAAATCCTAACATAATAATTGAAAATAATAGCGTTGCTATCATAACTTCAATTAAACTAAAGCCAGCTATTTTTTTCTTTTTGTTATTCACAATAAATAGCCCTTTTTTCTGGGCAATAATCGAGCCAATGACCTTTTTCAACAATCAATCGATTATTATCAAAATGTGCGAGTGTATATAAATAGAAGTCTTTAGCTTCGCCCCTTACTAACACATACTTATCAATTTTTAATAAAGACTTTTTTATACATGCTTTTAATTGATAAGTGGGTTCAGTCATACAATACCAATTTGTTTTAGGAGTTTGCCAATTTTGGGTTATTGCCCAAGTTAAAGATGAACTAGCTTGATTAAATTGTTGATAGTATTGACTTTCCATTAAGATAGTTTTTTGCCACGAGGCAATAAGGACATTAAAACCAATTAATAGCACCAATCCCACAACCATCAAAATAATTACCATTAAAATAGTGCTAAACCCAGACGAAGTATAAATTTGTTTAAAATAGGTTTTCATTTTTGATTATTTCAGTTATGTGATAATTAATCTGCTTGTTTTTTCTTAATTCAGCAGTAACAGATAGACTAATGGCATCGGGTAGCTGTTTTATTGTAAAATTGGTTACTTTGATTTCGTTTGAATCAAATAAGTTTTCCCATTTAGTTCCAAAACAATCTATTGCTCCTGTTTTATAGGCTATATTGTTTTCTTTATAGCGATAGGTAAAAACATCTGACTTTATAGGGGAAAATTTGTCCCAAACCCAAGAATTGCGAATTTCGCTATCGTATCGAAGAACAATACATTTTCCTTGTTTATCGATTTTAATAGCTTTAGCTGTTATTTTTTTTGGGGCATTAGCAATAAAACCAGCTCGTCTTATGTCTTTTTTCATACCAGCTAATCCAAGTTCAATTGCCTGTTGTAAACGTATTTTTTGATAATATTGCATAATACTTGTTTGTAATTGAATGTAAAACGAGGTTATACCCATAAAAATTAGACTTGATAATATTAAGCTAATAAGCATTTCAAATAAGGAATATCCAGATGCTTTTAACATCGAGGTAACCCTGTTATATAGCTATTTTCTGCACAGAATCGAATGCGTCCAAATAAAGAAATAAAAATCCTGCTAGTACCTATCTTATTTTTTAATTGGAAAGACATTGTTTGTGCTAAGTTACGGCGTCCTAAAATTAAGGCATCTTTATTGTTTGATAGTTCACTAATTTCAACAGAATTATCAGGTTTGATATAATAAAGCACTCCCTCGCTGCATGAGGCAGGTTTTTCATCGCGAGTAATTGCAATGCACCATGGTGAAGTAAATTGATGAATAATGTAATTCTCATTTTTAATCGACGCTTTTATTTGAACTTCATACAAAAAATAAGCTAACTGTTTGGTTGTATAAGCTAATTCATTACGCAGCTGTTGCTCTTTCCAATGCTCAACGCCTATTGTGACTAAAATAGCACTAATACAAATAGTTATTAACAATTCTAGTAATGAAAATCCCCAATTTTGCATAATATTGTCTTGGTAACTATCACGATAGTTGCAGAGTACATTTTAATTAAACAATTGGTTATTTGACATTCTAGATTTGTGATACATTGCTCAAATAAATTGTGCTTTTTTCGTTAATACTTTGCTTTTTGTTTTGATGAAAAGTTTATTTAAAAATTACGTCAAAAAGCGGTTGGCAAGTATATTGATTTTACTAAGGTTTTTATTTTGTTTTTCCTGGATTCAAACATGAAGTGCAATTTTAAACACGGTGGAGTGAAGAAAGTAGAAAGGTGATTTATACTAGCACCTTCGCACCATCACAGTTTGGAGATTGCTATGTATTATAATCACCTTTCTAGGAAGGAAAGATACTAGATTTTTGTATTTATAACTATACACAATTTCTATTGAACTCACACACAAGAAAACGGCATAAGTTTAAAAGCCCTGTCGTTTTTTATTCTAAGCGTTAAGACGAATTACACTTCATGGTGCAATCTAGGAACTTAACAAAAAAATTAAATAAAATCAATGTTTCACCTGAGCGATTTTAGAGCAAAAAACACATCGATAGCTCCACAATATTAATAAGTTTGCTTTATCACAGCATCAAAATATGCCGATAATGAAGTAAAGCTAGCACGCCAAACTGGGCTGTTGGGCGTGTTTGTGTTTTAGATGTTATCAGCAATATTAATCATTACGTAAAAGTCAAAAAGTCCTAAAGGTAACACCATATTTTTATTATAAAATTCACCTATCTATAAAACCGAATCGTTTTCATCTTTACATTTCTTTACAAAAAATCCGTCAAAAAACTAGCCAACTATTTCTAAAACGGTTATACTTTAACCGTTTTAGAAAGGTAAGCTTATTAAATAAGCGAATAATTATAAAAAATCGAAATAAAACAAAATATTACTTGACAGGTGGAGCAAAATGCAGTACCATTTTAGGCACAAGGCACAAGGCACAAGCACTGGCAAACTTATGTCTTAAATTTATCAAATAATCCTATTCG
>NZ_LZHB01000069.1:0-191293 GCF_001690345.1 Gilliamella sp. Gris3-2 | reverse complement strand
CCATAACTCGATTCATCATGCCAAGAACTGATCCTCGCCAAAATATTAGACAGTGCCCACCTCTATTCATAAAGTTTTCTACTTATTCTTTGGTTTCGTAAATACGGTTTAATTTGAAACTCCATTGACAGAACTAATCTAAGCTCATCTTTCAGGCAGCTTATTGAACTTTGATATCAAACGAGGGTTATCTGTACAGCAGGAAAGTTGTGCCTAAAACAGGGAAATGGCAATAAATAGTAACTTATCTAGAGGTATTTAGATCTAAATATAAGCCCAAATGCCTCAAAAAAGCGCGGTTAAAAATTTAGTTTGAGTGAAGCTTTACTGTACAAAGGTCTCAATAAAAATCAAAGTAGTTTATACATATAGTAATTTATCAGTACCTGATTTTCTCTGGATATTTTGTTAGCCCGCTTTATTTTAAAACCCCATTTTTTGAAAATTGGCATGGCCACTTTTGAAGCATCTACACTTAATTGTGTAAGCTTTTTCTGGTGGGCCAAGTCAAGCACATGGTCATAGAGTTTTCTAGCTATGCCACGCTTTTGAAAGTCAGGATGCACATACAGACAGTCTATGTAACCATCATCTCCAAGTTCAACAAACCCCGTAAGGCTTGAGCCAAAGATAGCCATCCAAGGCTGAGTGTTATTTAAACGTTCTAACCACTTCTGATAATCTGGTGGTGTTGAGCACCATGCTTCTTGCTGTGCTTTGCTGTAAATATCGGTATCAATAGCATGAATAGACGAATGAAACAAATCGCATATTTCAGAGGCATAGAGTGAAGAGTATGGTTTTACTTCGATTTTAGATGCAGCATTACCCAATTTGTTTCCTATTTTCATTATGATTTGCTCTAGCAAGACTTTGCACTTCAATATCGCCAACATTGACAAGGCTGGCTTCCGTACTAATAGCTTCGTGAGTTATCCACATCAATAGCTAAGTCTACTTTGCGCCATGTTCTGCTTTCTTACTTTACATTTACCAAAGACTTTAAGGTCTGTCGAGTCAATAACGAAATATCGAATAGCCCTCTTGTTTTATTGCTATATTGGGTGTAAATTGTCTTTGAACTTTTACCTATATTAGTGTAACATCCATTGGCTTGAAAGCCAATTCAAAAAAACCTTGCAGTGCAGGTAACGGCATAGAGAAAGTCCCCTCCATCATCAAGGCAGTTTCAATCGCGGTATTAGAGTACTGGAAGCCTCTGATCCTCGCCAAAATATTAGACAGTGCCTGCCTCTATCATTTTTTCGTTTTGGTAATATTGTTGTTCATATTGTTCAGGTGATACCCAGCCATTGGCTGAATGACGGCGTATCCGATTATAATAGATTTCAATATATTCAAATAGTGCTTTATTAGCCTGCTTCCTCGTTTTGTAGTAACAGTCATGAATAATATGTGTTTTGAGTGTATGAAAAAAACTCTCAACAACCGCATTATCAAAGCAGTTGCCTCTTCGACTCATGCTTTGCCTTAGCCCATATTGTAACAATAATTGCTTGAAATCAGCACTGCAATATTGGCTTCCTTGGTCACTATGAATGAGTACATTTTTAGGAAAGTGACGCCGAAATAAAGCTTGTTTTAATGTATTACACACTAAATGGCGGTCTATGTAGCGACTCGTTTGCCTAGCAATCACTTTTCGTCCATATAAATCGATAATCACCGACAAATATAACCAACCTTCACCCGTTTTAATATAAGTAATATTGGTTACCCATGTTTTATTAGGCTTATCAGGGTTAAATTGCCTATCTAACGTGTTGGGCGCAATATTGTGATAAGCCCTATCTGTTTTATGCTTGAATTTACGTGCTGCTTTACTATGCAATCTTAAACTACGTAATCCCAATTGTTGCAAAACACGGCTAATTGTTCTTTCTGAAACTTGATAGCCCGCTTCTCTTGCATCATGAAGCAGGCTTGGTGCACCCAAACGAGCTTTATGTTGCCAATACTGTTTTTGGATATACTCGCTGAGTTTAGCTGATTTGTTTGCTCTTTTTAACCAAGCATAATAACCCGATGAACTGACACCAAGTAATGAGCATATCCTAGTAACGGGATAGCAGGTTAAATGATTTTTCATATAAGCGTACTTCATCGACTTGGATTGTTGATGATATGCACATGCGCCTTTTTTAGTATATCATTAGCCATTTTCAGTTCTTTAATCTCTTTTTCTAACGCCATTATCCGCTGTTGCTCAGCGGTTAACTCTCGACGGCTGGTTTTATTCGGGGAAAGTTGCCTAATCCATTTATCTAGGGTTGATTTACCCACACCTAGATGGTTGGCAAGTTCGCTGATAGAAAGGTGTGCATTAGATAACGCATAATCCACTGATTGTTGTTTGAATTCGATACTAAATTTTTTGACCATGATATTTGTCTCCTATGATTTTTGTTTATATCATAGAGGTGACTTTTGTCCACTTTTTTGGCGAGGATCATCTTTTAAAATAGCCACGATTTGATGTTCAGCCATTTTTTTCATAATTAAATTCCCTTTTACTTTTATCATAGAGAATTTTCTACTTTTTTGCTGTACTATTTTAGGGGATAGTTACAGTTAAAAAAAATTGAAAATATTTAAAATTATTTGAATCCTTTTCATACCTTCAAACCTCTTTTATATAGTGGGGGAAAAAATAATGAAAAAAATTGATGATAATCTCATTTTACAAGCCAGTTCAGGTAATGAAGTTGCTATGGCTAAATTACTCGAAAAATGCCAACCAGATTTAAATCGCTTTTCAAGAAAAGTTTGTTCCACTGCTGAAGACGCAGAAGATGCAGTACAAGTGGCACTCTGGGTTTTATATAAAAAAATAGGTGTCTTGCGAACTATTTCCGCGCTGTCAGCGTGGTTGTTTCGCATTATTGAGCGAGAATGCTACAGAATATTTCGTTCAAATAACAAAACATTCGCAATGGATCCTGATGATATGGAAGAGCTATTTGGAACTAGTAACTCTATAGCTGATGAATCAATATTAAAAATTGACTTAACTAAAGCAATAATTTCTCTTCCCTATACTTATCGAAGTGTAATAATTCTTAGAGATATCAGAGAATTATCAACTTATGAAGTGTCTAATATGCTTGAAATTAGCCCAGAAGCAGTGAAAAGTAGACTTCACAGAGCTAGAAATATTATACGAAAAAAATTAGAGATTAGTGGTCATTCACACTGAAATAGTAATTATGAATACTTTATATATTAATATTCACAATTATAAAGGAACTATTTATGGTAATGAATACAAATGGCATTAAAGAAAATATGATTTAACTTGATTAGATACTCATCCCCTAGCAAGCTAGGGGCAGTAACCATGCAACATAACAAATTCACACATTGAGCTATTTTCACTTTAAGTCTGTTGAAATTGATTCATCTTTTTTTGTACAGGGAATACATGTTTTACCTGGATTGGTTATAGTCATTATGAGACCAATTACCCAACAGGCAGGGCATCCTCTTAATACAACAAACCCTAAAACAGCCGATACAAGTCCCAATAAAACGCTCCAGACAGCACCTTGAATGAACAGATATATTGTTAAACCGAGCAAACCAAATCCAATACATCCTCGTAGTAAATGCCTTAATACAGAACTACTTCTAAACATGACATTACCTCTTAAAATTATTTAATTTAAATTTCATTTACATTTTTCTCTTAATGGTGATATCAATGAGAGATATCTTGTAATATGTACTTCCTCAAAGTAAACTGTTATTCATCATTACATCAAGGAAGTAGCGAGTGAATTTTTTAGTTAGTTTATTTTTCTTTTCATAATTGAACGCATAGGGCAAAATCCTATAGTTCCAGTACAAACCAGAATTATTCCTGTTGCGATAGCAATCCACATTACTAGGGCTGTTGGAGCAAAAAGAAAGCCTAAATAAGCAATACAGGCACCAATAATAATTCGACATAAACGCTCAAAACTTGGAATATTTTTTTTAAAACTCATATTTTTTTCCTCTTTAAAATTAGATTTAATAATGAACTACTCTAATAAAGAGTCGACAAAATCAAAAAAAGATTCAAAAAATTTTCATTTAAATGGATTTTAATTATCAAATTAGCGGAATACATTGAATTAATGTCTTTTATTTAAGTTTATAGGTATTTCAAATTAGGAGTGAATTTAGGTAAAGGATAGTTATAAATAATTAAAAAATTAATTGTAATTGATTAGGGGCTGTTGATCTTTGCTGTACATAAATTACTCAACAATACATTGGCAGCCACATTAACATAAATGCCAGTGATACCATACTGGCATAATTCCTTTCTAACTTATCGTATCTAGTTGATATTGAACGGTATTGCTTGATTCTAGCAAAGGCATTCTCGACTAAATGACGATAGCGATAAAGGCACCTATCCATACTGCTTTTATCTATATCCTTACCATAATTACGTTTAGCAATCACCGTTCGTCCGCCTTTTTGACGAACAAAGCACCGAAAAGGCTCGCTGTCATAACCTTTATCGGCTATCACTGTATTGACTTCATCGAGCCTTTCAACTAGGTTTTCTGCATAAGTGATATCATGTCGTTGTCCTTCAGAAAGCTCAAAACAAATAGGCAAACCACCACTATCAACCGCAAGATGAATTTTAGTTGAATTACCACCACAGCTCTGACCTATTTGCTCACAATGCTCCGTTGCAGCGCCTGTACTATGTTGATGAGCCCTGATAATCGAGCCATCTAGGAACACCCATTCAAAATCCGCTAGTTGTGATAAATGTTTGAAAATATCAACTAATATTCCTTTTTTAGACCACAAATTAAATCGCCTATAGACGGTGCTCCATTCACCAAACTCTTCTGGCAAATCTCGCCAAGGAATTCCGGTTCTCATTCGGAAAAGGATCCCTTCAAACGTCATCCGATGCTCGGATTTATTATAAACTCGGCCGGTATTTTTCATTATTTGTAGTAGCTTTTCCCACCGTTTATCTGTTAGCATTGTTCTTGGCATGATGAATCGAGTTATGGTTGTTTTTGGCTGAATTATTATAACTCACATCATGCCGTCTAAAAAATAATCACGAAAGATCAACACGCCCTAATATATAAAAATATTAACAAAAAAGCAGGACTAATAGCCTGCTTTTTTATTACTACTATCGGTCGTTTTTAACGCATGGTAACAAACTCTTCGGCAGCAGTTGGGTGAATAGCCACCGTATTATCAAAGTCTTTTTTAGTTGCTCCCATTTTAAGCGCTACTGCAAAGCCTTGTAACATTTCGTCCATTCCGTAACCAATGCCATGAATACCAACAATTTTTTCATCTCTCCCCACGCATACTAATTTCATTCGACAAGGTTGTCGATGCTGTGTTACTGCGGTGTACATTGCTGTAAATGTTGATTTATACACTTTTACGTTTTCTTCACCATACTGCTGTATTGCTTCTGGTTCAGCCAATCCTACTGTACCAATTGCAGGATGAGTAAATACGACGGTCGGAATATTACTGTAATCTAAATGTTCATCAGGTTTATTGTTAAATAACCTTTCTGATAAGCGGCGCCCTGCGGCAACTGCAACAGGTGTTAGCGCTATAGCGCCTGTAATATCATCACCGACAGAATAGATGCCTGGGACATTGGTGTTTTGGTATTTGTCGACGATAACAAAACCTTTATTATCAACCGCAATTCCTGCCGCCTGTAAATTCATGTCATTTGTTGCTGGATCACGTCCAATCGCCCAAATTAAACAATCAACTGTGTAACTTTCGCCATTTTCGAGGTTTAATGTTAGTGAATTATCACTATTTTTAATTACCGATTTTGGAACCGCAAAAGTATGTAATTGTTGTCCTTCAGTAGCAATAACTTCCATTAAGGTTTCAACAATAAGCGGATCAAAAGATCGTAGTGGTGTAGCATTGCGAACAAATTGATGTGTTTGTGCGCCCAAAGCGTGTAATACGCTTGCTATTTCGCAAGCAATATAACCTGCGCCAACAACTGCCACACGTTTTGGCAAGGCTTTTAGAGCAAAAAAGCCATCTGAAGTAATGCCATTTTGCGCACCTGGAATATTGGGAATGCTTGGTTTTCCGCCAACAGCAATTAGAATATGATCAGCACTATAGTGTTCGCCATTTACCTCAACGGTGTGAGAGTCAACAAATTTTGCATAGCCATGAATGACGTCAACTTTGTTATTAGTAAGTACCCGATCATAAGACTGATGAATGCGATCAATATAAGCAGTTCGACTAGCAATTAATTTATCCCAATTGAATTGATTAATAGTGGTATCAAAACCGTAATCGGGACCATAATGTTTTATAGCTTCTGCAATTTGAGCACCATACCACATTACTTTTTTGGGTACACAACCAACATTAACACAGGTTCCACCTAATAATTTGGCTTCAATAATGGCACATTTTTTTCCATAGGACGCAGCTCGATTAATTGATGCTATCCCTCCACTACCACCACCAATGGCAATGTAATCATAATGTTTGGTCATAAAATATCCTTAATACTCTTTTTCGTTATTTGCTTATTAGCTTTGCATAAAGATCACAATAAAAAAAGTATTAATTTTGAAATTTAACAATAGTTATTAACGATTGATTAAAGTGTATTAATTTTTTTTACTGATTTGTATCTTAAACAAGAATTAACTAAGGTTATTAAGAGCTGAAAAGCCAATTGGCTACTTATTTCCAAGTAGCCAATTTTATTTGTGATTATTTAGCTTAGCGTTTTTTTTATTGCATTAATAATGTTGGTTGTTGAACATCCATCTTCAAAATTGAGCACTTTAACAGTTCCACCAGCAGCAATAACTTCTTTACCGCCAGCGATATCTTCAGGTTTATAATCGCCACCTTTGACTAATACATCGGGTAAAATAGTGCCTATTAATCGCTGTGGTGTTTTTTCCTCAAATGGCACGACCCAATCAACTGAATCAAGTGCACCTAATACAATCATTCGTTGCATAAGTGGGCTTATTGGTCTTGATTCACCTTTTAACTGCTTAACCGAGGCATCGCTGTTCACAGCAACTATTAGACGATCACCAAGTTTACGCGCATTAGCAAGGTAAGAAACATGTCCTGCGTGTAAAATATCAAAGCAACCATTGGTCATGACAATTTTTTCACCACGCATCCGTGCTTTTTGAACTTCTTCTTTAAGTTCTTCTTCTGTCATTACACCAAATCCGTCATCGGCACGTGCTCGAATGGCATTACTTAACTCTACTTGTGATACTGTTGAAGTGCCAAGTTTACCAACAACAACACCCGCTGCCGCATTGGCTAAGAAACAGCTTTCCTCTAAAGATTGCCCTGCGGCTAAAGCTGCAGCTAATGTGGCAATTACAGTATCGCCAGCACCTGTTACATCAAATACTTCTTTAGCTTGAGTCGGTAGATGATAAGTTGTTTTATCTAATTGAAGCAATGTCATGCCTTTTTCGCTTCGTGTAACCAATAGCGCTTTTAGTTGGTACTGTTTAATCAGTTGGTGGCCTTTTTCTATGATTTCATCTTCACTTTGACAATGACCAACTACCGCCTCAAACTCTGACATATTAGGGGTTAAGATTGTTGCACCGCGGTAACGTTCAAAATCAGTCCCTTTAGGATCAACTAGAATTGGTACATTTGCTTGATTAGCAAGCTTAATTATTGCTTGAACTGCAGATAATGCACCTTTAGCATAGTCCGACAGAACCAATACTTTATGCGTCGCCAATGCTGTTTGAATACGCTCAAGAATAGGAGTTGCATCAACATTGCCAAATCCTTCTTCAAAATCAATACGGATCAATTGTTGATTACGTGATAGGACTCGTAGTTTAGTTATGGTTGGGTGTGTTGAAACAGAGACAAAATCACATTGAACTTTGTGGTTACTTAGCTGTTCATCAAGAATTTTGGCTGGTTCATCAATACCTGTTAATCCAATTAGTCTTGCGTTACCACAAAGCGATGTAATATTCATAGCAACATTAGCCGCACCACCTGGTCGCTCTTCTAAAGAGTCAATTTTAACTACAGGTACTGGCGCTTCGGGGGATATCCGATTAGTTCCTCCATACCAATAGCGATCTAACATAATATCGCCTACAACTAATACATTGGCACAATTAAAATCAGGTAATGAGGTCTTCATTATGACTTGTTATCCTTAATTATTCAGTTAATTCATCTTTTATCTGTTAACTATCTTTATCAGATTCATAACTGTCGTTATCTTCTGTTTTGTCATTTTTTCGTGGTTGATAAAAACGGGCAAAAAAAGTGCCGATTTCAAACAGTAAACAGATAGGTACAGCTAGTAATATTTGTGAAAATACATCGGGAGGTGTAACAAACATTGCAACGGCAAACACTCCAACAATTATATAAGGGCGCTTTTTTCGTAGACTTTTAGGCGTAGTTATTCCTGTCCAACAAAGTAGTATAATGGCAACGGGCACTTCGAAAGCAAACCCAAAAACAATAAAGAGTGTCATTACAAAATCAAGGTATTTTGTAATATCTGTATTGATAGCTACATCAATAGGTGCAGTGTGAATAAAAAAGTAAAATGCTAGTGGAAACACCACAAAGTAAGCAAATGCAATACCAAGATAAAAGAGAATTGTGCTTGATACAATTAACGGCATTACTAGACGTTTTTCATGTTGATATAGTGCTGGTGCGATAAATCCCCAAACTTGATACAGTATGTAAGGAATTGAGATAAATATTGCCACCACAGCAGTTAGCTTAATTGGGGTAAAAAATGGCGCTGCAATATCTGTTGCTATCATGCTACTACCTTGAGGTAATTGGCTGATAAGTGGATTTGCCACGATATGATAAATATCATTGGAAAAATAGAGTAAGCAAGCTAATACTAGCAAAATACAGATAATAGAGCGTAGAAGCCGTGCTCTAAGTTCAACAAGATGTCCAATTAATGGTTGTGTAGCGTCGTCGGTCATGATTTATTTTTATCTGAGTGAGAGTGAGAATCGATCAGCGTTGCAGAGTCGATCTCGTTTTGTAATGATTCTGTTACGCGCTTTAAATCATCAATTGATTCTTGAATCTCTGGCGTAAGTGTTGTTAAACCACTTTGTTCAGCCTTTTTTAGACTGTCTTGTAACTCTTGCAGTTTAAGTTCTTTATTTAATTCTAACTGTACAGTAGCAGACATTCGGCGGAGTACTTTTATCCATCCTGCAACTGTTTTTATGGCAATAGGTAACCTTTCTGGCCCTAAAACCACCAGACCAATAATTAATACCAATAGTAACTGACCAAAGCTGATGTCGAACACGGGTTACTCTTTTTTGCTATTGTTAGTATCTGTATTGTTAGTATCTGATGAGTCAATATTCTCGACTTTTTGTAAATTGTCTTGCTCTTTTTGGTCGTGGCCGTCATCATCATTCATCGCTTTTTTAAAGCCTTTAATTGATGCGCCAAGATCGGACCCTAATGTTCGTAATTTTTTTGTTCCAAATAACAAAACGACCACAGCAACTAATATGAGGAGTTGAGGCAAGCTTGGCATCATGATAATTATCTCCAGTAAGGTTAATACCTAAATTATACACACAAACTACAATTTTCCCAAATAACTAGTTTTGTGCTCAATTCTTAATGCACAATTAGTATAATAATACATAATGCACAAAATAGTGCAATCACTGTATATAAATTTCGTTCACGCTTTTTACTACGCTGAAGTTCTTGATTGATTTGCTGTAATTGAACATTCATTTGTTTGGAAATTCGTTCATAATCATTTAATTTTTCTGGTAACTGTGGCAACATGACCCGCCACTGAGGCAACGATTCCCAAGCTTGTTGTAGTATCTTTTTAGCACTATATTTATCTCGATACCACTTTTCTAAAAACGGCTTTGCTGTTTGCCACAAATCAAGTTCTGGATAAAGCTGACGACCAAGTCCTTCAATATAAAATAGCGTTTTTTCAAGTAAGGTTAGTTGGGGTTGGATATCCATGTCAAATTGACGTGCAACTTGAAATAATTGCAGTAAAATCTGTGAAAATGAGATTTCAGAAAGTGGTTTTGAAAATGCGGGCTCACATACATTGCGCATTGCCATTTCAAGTGCAATAACATCTGTTGTTACTGGTACCCAGCCTGATGCAATATAGGTTTCTGCTATTTTTCGATAATCTCGATTGAAAAATGCTAAGAAATTTTCTGCAAGATAGCGTTGATCATCAGCACTTAATATACCAACAATCGCACAATCAATACCAATATAACGTGGATTTTGTGGTTCTGTAATATCAACAAAAATGTTGCCTGGATGCATGTCAGCATGAAAAAAGTTATCACGAAACACTTGGGTAAAAAAAGCTTGTACTCCTCGTTCTGCAAGTAATTTCATATCAACATTATTTTGCTTTAACTGATCGATATCTGCAATGGGGATCCCTTTAATACGCTCTTCAACCATCACATTTTTTCGACATAAATCTTGGTAAACATAAGGGATATATAAAATGTCGCTATTGATAAAATTATCGCGTAATCTAGCCGTGTTGTAAGCTTCTTTTTGTAAATCTAACTCTTTTAATAGTGTCATTTCATAATCATGCACTATTTCAACCGCTCGTAATTTTTCGCCTGATTCAATCCGCTTAGTTAATTGTTTAGCCACCCAATACATCAAACTAATATCGGCTTGGATAACGTGTAAAATGTTAGGACGCAATACTTTGATAACTACTTCGGCTTGACTACGTTTTAATATCGCCTTATGAACTTGTGCTATTGATGCTGATGCTATTGGTTTTTCGTCAAAATCTGCAAAATAATAATCAATTGGCTGCTCTAAAGCTGACTCAATTATTTTTTTGGCAATTTTACCGTCAAAAGGGTTAACTTGGTCTTGTAATTTTGCCAAAGCATCGGCTATGTGTTTTGGTAAAATATCTCGTCGAGTTGAGATCATTTGTCCAATTTTCACCCAAACTGGACCTAGTTCTTGTAACGCTAGTTGTAAACGTTCACCGATTTCTTGATGTTTTGCTTTAGCTCTAACCCAAAACATACAAAATAATAAAGTACGCAACCATTTTGATGAACGATGTTTTGGCAACAATTCATTTAATTGATAAGCTCGGAATACAGTTAATATTTTAAACAGTCTAAAAAATGTCATTATTATTCATCGCATCAAAATTTAAAGCCAGTATGTAACGCAACTATACCACCAGTCATATTGTGATATTTCACATCGACAAATCCTGCATCTTCCATCATTTTTTTCAATGTATTTTGATCAGGATGCATACGGATAGATTCAGCTAAATAACGGTAACTTTCAGAATCATTTGCCACTATTTTCCCCATCAATGGTAACATGGTAAATGAGTATAGATCATACGCTTTATTCAGAATTTGATATTGCGGTTTAGAGAATTCAAGAATTAATAAACGCCCGCCAGGTTTTAATACTCGCCACATGGATCGTAATGCTTTTTCTTTGTCGGTGACATTACGTAATCCAAATGAAATAGTAATACAATCGAAATAGTTATCTGCAAAAGGTAATTCCTCGGCATTAGCTTGTACATATTCAATGTTTTTAAATAAGCCTTTGTCACGTAGCTTATCTCGTCCCACTTTTAACATCGATTCGTTAATATCAGCTAACACAACCAATCCATCATCACCAACAAGTTGCGAGAATTTTGCCGTTAAATCACCAGTGCCTCCTGCCAAATCTAAAACTTTTTGACCTTTACGCACGCTACTATATTCAATGGTAATTTTTTTCCAAATACGATGTATGCCAAATGACATTAGATCATTCATAACATCATATTTATCAGCAACAGAATGAAATACTTCAGCAACACGTTTTACTTTTTCTTGTTTGGGAACTTGTTTGTAACCAAAATCAATTTTTTCTTGATTTGTATCGTCTTGTTTGTCAGAAGATTGAGACATAAAAATTTACCTATCACAAATATTTGACTTATTTTAACATAAGCCACAATAAATGTGATGAACTAAATCAATAATGCTTCAACCTCTTTTGTGATTGTTTCAAAATGTTCCAGCCGTGAGGATTTTGGATTTAAATCTTTTTCATGAATGACTAAATCAAAATGATAACTGTCTTTAAAAGCTTTTAAAATTTTATTATCTTTTTGAAATAATTGATGGTAGTACTGTGCTAATGTTTCAAAATCAATTGAGGTAAAAACAACCTTATTGGCGGTTTCAACAGCTTTTGAAATCCGTTCTACATGTAACATCGCAATTTTCATAAAATCGGATTCACTCAAATAGCGTTTATTATGCTGAGTTAAGATTTCTCGCTCAATATAATTAATATAACCGTTAGGTACATATTGAGTATTATAAATATTAGCAAATTGAATAGGTAAATCACGAAATCTATTTTGACCAACAATAGCTACTTTTTTAACAAAAAAAGGTTTTGCTGCTTGTGCGATATAAGACCAGTTTTTATAAGGATTTTCACGGATTTGGGTTGCGCTGATGCTTATAAAATCTCGATTGGCATCAACAATGATTACCGGACAGCCAAAATAGAGTTCATGATTTTTGACATCTTGCGGTTCACTAGTAAATACTACGTTAGGCTTAATTTTATGTTCGGAAAGAATTTGCTTAACGCGACAACTCCAATCTTGCCATCCATTGGGATAAAATTCAATACCAGCTTCATCAAGTACATGGATATGAATATTGTGGCGATCTTTAAATGTCTCTTTTAACCATGAAAAGCGGTCGCTAACTTGTGGTTGTTTGGGTAAGCGGCTTTTATCAAATAGCTGCTTATCACGTGATGCCTCACAACCCAATATGATATGTAACACATCAACTTGGCTCATTGCTTTTTCAATCAAATAAATATGACCACAATGTAAAGGATAAAACTTCCCGAAAATTAAACCAACTTTATGCTTTAAAGCCATAACCATTACCAAAACACACAATAACTAATAACAATTTACAGAAAAAAAAAGCAATTTCTAATCAAATCATGCTATTTGATATATTTTACCAATTAGTAAAATAACTTTTACCATACAACTAGTTGATAATAAAGATAAAATAATACTTTATTATTTTTGTAAATTAGATAATAAAATACCCGTTGCAACCGAAATATTTAACGCAGGCATGTTATCATTTCCCTTTAAATGGACAACAACATTAGCACAATTAATAAGTTTTATATTAATTTGTTGAAATATAACTAACGCAACTTTTTTATCAAACTTGATTTTATGCAATTGAGTTGATGCAATGGATTTTGCCTGACACGGTAATAACGCAACAACTTGGTAACCACGCTGTTTAAGCATATCAAGTGAAGCAACAAAATCATCACTTTTAATTGATTCAACAGCCTCAATACCACCTTCTGCCACACGCATGGCAGCGCCACTATCGAGTAAATTTGTTTGACGTAATATAACGCCATTAACACCATAAAAAGCAGCACTACGAATTAAGCCACCTAAATTATGGGGATTATGAACATCGTCAATAGCTAAAATACAATCACGATCTTTATTACTACTGTTTTCTAAATAATCCAATAAGGTAAGTGGGACACGTTTTTTTACAATTAGGCAGACACCGCCATGGTGTTGAGTTTGAGTTATTTTACTAATTTGCTCACTAGAGATAACATCATAACCTAACCGTTGTTTGACTAACCAGTCTATTAGATCTTTAAACTGATAAGTCATCTCTTGGGTAATAAATAGTTTAACAATAGCTGTGCGTCGATGCTTGAAAACTGCTTTACAGCTATTTTCACTATAAACTAAAGTTTCTTCTTTACGTTGGCGATAGCCATCATAACCAAAGGTCGGTACTTGATCATTAGCACGAACCTTTTTTTGCCATGGTGAATAATTATCGATAGATGATTGAGATTGATTAAGTTCAACATTAAACCGCTTTTTTGCAAACTCAGATTTATCATTTCGAGGTTTGAATGTTTCAATACGATCATGACGATCTCGTTTAGATTTCAACTGAAATGAATCATCTTTACGCTTCTCTTTCCATCGAGAGGGCTTTTCAATAGCCGAGCGAGAATGTTTTTTAGATTCACTATTTTTGGCGTAAAAAATAGATGGTTTATTTTTTTCGGTATTGTCGTTCATATCAATCTCACAATTAATCGGTTATCGCGTACGGATGGTTGGGGCTATTTTATCTAATACGCCATTAACAAATTTATGGCTGTCAGCAGCACCGAAGGTTTTTGTTAAATCAATGGCTTCATTAATTACCACTTTATAGGGCACATCTTGACGTTTCATTAATTCATATAGTGCGATTCTAAGTATCGCTAATTCAATTTGTCCTAATTCATCAACAGATCGTTCAGTGAGATAAGGCGTCATTTTATCATCTAATTCGGCAGTATTTTTTGCTACACCATTTAATAATTCACGAAAATACTTAGAATCGACGCCTTTCATATCTTGTTCTGCAATAAAACTTGTCTCAACATCAGCAAGATCGTTTCTAGAAACTTGCCAAGAGTAAATGGCTTGTACCGCACATTCTCTTGCTCGACGACGAGGATTAACTAATGCCACAAAATTACTCCTTAATTGCTTTAATAATATTTAGCATTTCCAGCGCAGTTAATGCAGCTTCAGCCCCTTTATTGCCTGCCTTAGTGCCTGCACGTTCAATTGCTTGTTCTATACTTTCGGTGGTTAAAATACCAAACCCTACTGGAATAGTGTTATCTAAACTTGTACTTAATAATCCAGAGCTTGATTCACCAGCAACAAAATCAAAATGCGCTGTACTACCACGAATTACGGTACCTAACGCCACCACGGCATCATATTTTTTTGACTGTGCGGCAACTTTAACAGCTAGAGGAATTTCATAAGCACCAGGAACCCAAATAACAGTGATATTTTTATCATCAACTTGTCCAATACGTGTCAATGCATCAATTGCACCATTTACTAGGCTATCATTAATAAAATGATTAAAACGCGCCACTACAATTGCAACTTTAGCTTTTGGTGCAGCAACTTTACCTTCAATCGTTTGCATATAAATTCCTTATTAATTCTATTTTATGCCATTTCACTCTGTTTTGCGTGAAAATTACTAAATAAATTGTATCACGAATTATAGACTTATCCTATTGGCAAATAGCGTTACGACCAAGTTCTACCCAATATATTATTTAAAATAAACGCAAAGAATTTAACTATTTGCAAATGTATTATTTGTTAAATTTAAAATTAATTTAAATTTTGTTGTTATTTCAACCATCATTATTAGAAACAACCTTAATTTATTTCTATTTCAATGTTTATTTTTGCACTTAATGGCATATTTACTAAATATGTTTTTACCAAAATAAGGAATCTTATTTTTATCGCTTGCAAGCAATTTTGAACAAACTACAATAGTCTATAAATTTATTTATTATTGATGGAGAAATACCTGTGTATATTGACAATATTCGTGATGAATTAAACCAAGCTATTGACGTATTAACTAATTTTGTTTCAGACGATAAAAATCTCCAACAAATCCAAAAAGCTGCTATTTTAATTGCTGATTCGTTTAAACATGGTGGTAAAGTTTTATCATGTGGTAATGGTGGCTCTCATTGTGATGCTATGCATTTTGCTGAAGAATTAACTGGTCGCTATCGTGATAATCGCCCTGCTTATCCTGCGATTGCCATATCAGATGTAAGCCACATTTCGTGTGTAGGTAATGATTTTGGATTTGATTCTATTTTTTCACGTTATGTTGAAGGTGTAGGTCAAAAAGGTGATGTGCTTTTAGGTATCTCAACTTCAGGAAATTCAGCTAACGTGCTTAGGGCTATTGAAGCAGCAAAACAAAAAGGGATGAAAATTATTACGTTAACTGGTAAAGATGGTGGTAAGATGAATGGACTTGCTGATGTTGATATTCGTGTTCCACATTTTGGTTATGCCGATCGTGTGCAAGAAATCCATATCAAAGTTATTCATATTCTTATTCTGTTAATTGAAAAAGAGATGGCAAAATAATATGTGTGAATTATTGGGTATGAGTGCTAATGTGCCAACCGATATCTGCTTTAGTTTTACTAGTTTAATTAAACGAGGTGGGGACAAAGGTCCTCACAAAGATGGTTGGGGAATTACTTTCTACGAAGGAAAAGGTTGCCGAACATTTAAAGATCCTGAGCCTTGTAGCTATTCGCCTATTGCTAAAATGGTGAAAGAATATCCCATCAAATCTAAAGCTGTGATTGCTCATATTCGACAAGCAAATCGAGGCGGTGTCGCACTAGAAAATACCCACCCATTCACCCGCGAACTCTGGGGTAAAAATTGGACTTTTGCCCACAATGGACAATTAACCAATTACCAAAATTTAGATACAGGGCTTTTTCAACCTATTGGAGAAACCGATAGCGAATACGCTTTTTGCTATTTAATTAATCAATTACAGCAAAAATATTCACAAAAACCTGTCGATGATCTTGAGCTATTTAATTTTATTAAGCAATGTGCCGATCAATTAAGCCAACTAGGCATATTCAATATGCTACTTTCTGATGGGCAATATGTGTTTGCCTATTGTACAACGAATTTGCATTGGATAACCCGCAAAGCACCATTTGGCAAAGCAAAATTATTGGACGAAGATGTAGAAATTGATTTTCAAAAACATACAACACCCAATGATATTGTTACTATCATTTCAACCTTACCATTAACTTCAAATGAGATATGGCAAAAACTTAATACTGGCGAAGCGATTTTATTTAAAGATGGCAAAATTAGCCAATCTTCCGCATTTTAATAGGATGCTTGGTGACTCATTTTTAAATTGATAATGCAGATAACTTAAAGTTATCCATAACATTATAGGTTTTTAGCTAGAGCAATCAGCAATACTATTGCCAATAATATACCAAAACCTTGTGAACAAATTGCCGAAATCCTAACGCAAGACAATAAACAGATTATCAAGTAAAAGTATTTGCCGACCTGTTTTACGAATTTGAGATGGTATTGGCATTTATTTAACTCTTTGAGTTAAATAGTTTTGATAATCAGGAATTTCAATATCAACTTCTTGCGTAAAAATAGAGGACTGAATTAATGCATTAGCTGTGGATTGATTAGTGGCAACTGGAATATTCCAAACAGTAGATAATCGTAACAACGCTTTCACATCTGGATCATGAGGTACAGCATTAAGTGGATCCCAAAAAAAGATTAAGATATCAATTTTACCTTCTGCAATTAATGCACCTATCTGCTGATCTCCCCCCATCGGACCACTTAACATTGGCGTGATATTTAATCCTGTTTCTTGCTTTATTAATGTTCCAGTAGTGCCCGTGCCACATAAATTATGACGAGAAAGTTCTTCACGATTTTTTTTACACCAATTTAATAAAGAATCTTTCAGATGATCGTGAGCAACTAAAGCAATATTTTTTTTAGCTAGTAATTTACGTGTGGTATATAGCATCATTGTATCCTAATTCATTATTATATTTTTTAATTTTTAACAGAGTATTAATCAAAGCGCAAGGTTTATTTAATTGATAATAGATAATAAAAAAGGCACCGAAGTGCCTTTTAAAAATAAAGATACAATCAATTAGAATTGGTAAATTAAACCAAGTGCTACTGTGTCTTTTGTTGTGCCCTTGATTTGTGATTTAGTAAATGAACCATCTTCATATAAAGCACGGCGTGCACCGATATCATCTTTATCTAACAAGTTAATTTTATAATCGATAATAGCTTGTAGGTTTTTGTTAAAGTCATAAGTTAAACCAACATCAACATATTTAGCTAAATCATTACCTTTAAGCCCTGCATCACTTGAATAACTAGATGCGTCTTTAACTTTATGTTGGATATAAGCAACAGATGGCGTTAAACGTCCTACTTCAAAGTCAATGCCATATTGAGCAACTAATTCATAGCCTTTGGTTTTTAAATCATCAGCGCTACGAGTAGTTGAGGCATTATCCCAGCCATATTTTTGTTTACCTTGAATATATAACGCAGCTAAATAAAGGTTGTCGTTGTCATATTTAATACCAGCTGACCATGCTTTAGCATCTTTATGACCACCAGTTTGTGCATAACCAGCACCAACAGATAAACCAGTATCAAGCACATCCCAATCAACAACTGAACCCCATGCTTCAGCACTATTGCGTTTATCATTAAGAGTATAATTACCGAAATGACGTGTTGAGCTGTTATCTCCATTATCCGCATATTGAACGGCAAAACGTAAACCATTCACTAAGCCAAAGAAATCTGAATTACGGTAGGTTGCAACGGCTTTAGTACGAGCTGTTAATGCATACAGATCATTATCAGAAGCATCACCACCAAATTCTGGTAAAACGTCAGTGTAAGATGTTAATGTTTTTAATACACCATCATTGCGACCATAGTCGAATGAACCAAAATCACCAAAGTTTAAACCAGCAAATGCATAACGAGTTTCATTATCAGCATTTTTACCTGTTTTTGCTTCATATTCCCAACGACCATAGCCAGTTACGCTGTCGGTCACTTGTGTTTGACCTGACATACCTAAACGTGCAGTGGTCTTGTCACCTTCACCTGTTTGGTTATTGCGATCAGTAATATAGTTTAATGCGTAAACACGACCATAAAAGTCAACTTTATTACCGTCTTTATTCCACACTTCAATAGAAGCGTTTGCTGTACCTGCAATTAAAAGTGCAGGAATAGCGATTGCTAATAGATTACGTTTCATTTTTTACCCTCAAAGGTATTTTATATTATTAAAGATGCAAATTACTTTGCTCTGGTTTAACAAATAATTGCTAATAATTAGCAATTATATTATTACTGTGATAGCCATTTTTGCCTGATAAACACTGACTCTATTGTATACATTGCTTATTTAACAATGAAATTTTGATTTATTCTGCGAATTTTCGAATATTTTAATACTTATTATAATTTTTTTTAGACATAAAATGTTTTTTAGATAGGAATGAATTTAAGAGGCGAAAAAAAAGGCACCTAAGTGCCTTTTTATAAGATATTAAGAGATTAGAATTGATAAATTAAACCAACACCTAACACATCTTTAGTACCTGGTGTGTATGGATGACGACCATTGCTGTCACGAACAGTATTTGCTTCTGCACCAATGTCGTATTTCTTAAGTAGATTAAATTTATATTCTACGATAGCGCTAAAGTTTTTATTTAGATCGTATGTTGCACCAAGTGAAACATATTTAGCTAAATTACGACCTTCTTTATGATCATCATCATAATAACCATCTTCAGTATTGCTAACCTTATGTTGCACGTAAGCTAAAGAAGGTGTTAAACGACCCACTTCTAAATCAATACCATATTGAGCAACTAGTTCAACACCTTTGATTTTTGGATCTTTATACTTTTCACCATCTGCGCGATCATTCCAAGTATTGAATTTAGATTGGAAGTAGTTGGCAGCTAGATACAAATTGTAATTGTCATATTTGATACCAGTAGTCCATGTTTTAACTCTTTTAAATTCACCTGGTTCGTACGCAGATTTACCAGCTGTTTGAGCGTAACCTGCCCCAAAAGTTAAACCTGTATCAAAAATACGCCATTGAGCATTTGCACCATAGGCTTCACGGCTTTCACCACTAAATCCATCGAAATCACCGTCTTCATCCTCTATCTTGCTAGCAAGTTTACTATCATAAGTTGCAGCGTTATCGCCATTATCAGCATATTGTAATGCAAAGCTTAAATCATCAAATAAACCGAAGAAATTATTGTTACGGTAAGTTGCTACTGCTTTAGTACGAGCTGAAAGCACATTCCAAGCATTATTTGCAGCATCACCACCAAATTGTGGTAATACGTCAGTATAAGCAGTAATTGCTTTTAACACACCATCGTTACGACCATAGTCAAATGAACCTAAATCACCAAAATTTAAGCCAGCAAATGCATAACGTACTTCGTTGCTAGAATCTTTACCCGCTTTCGCTTCATATTCCCAACGGCCATAACCAGTTACGCTATCAGTGATTTGAGTTTGGCCTGACATACCTAAACGAGCTGAAGTATCATCACCTTCGTCTTTTTGACCACGGTCAGTGATGTTGTTAGCTGCTTTTACTCGACCGTAAAAGTCAACTTTATTGCCATCTTTGTTCCAAACTTCGATAGATGCATTTGCACCAGCTGCTACTAAAAGCGCAGGGATAGCGATTGCTAATAGATTACGTTTCATTTTTTACCCTCATGGTTATTTTTTAAAAAGACACTTCCATAAGTTTAGTGTCAATTTTCGTACAATAATTATTCATCCAAAAAATAATATTTTTATCTATTATTTTTCTACTTTTTACAGTAGTGTAAATTATGTATAAATTTTTTTTAAAATCAAGCGAACTTTTCATTAAATGTAGTGTCTAAGTCTAAATTTAAGCCTGTTTGATTGTTTTTTAAACTAAAACAGATTAATATCTACCTACTGTAACTCTCAATAAATTCTTGTTAGGGATTTTAATCAACTTAAAAGTTTGCATTACGCGGCGTTCTTGGGAATGGGATAACATCGCGCACATTTTGAACACCTGTTACATAAACAATTAAACGTTCAAAACCAAGACCAAAACCAGAATGCGGCACAGTACCGTATCGACGTAAATCACGATACCACCAATAATCTTCTTTTTTGAGTCCCAATTCTTCCATGCGCTTATCCAACATATCTAAACGCTCTTCACGCTGAGATCCACCAATGATTTCACCAATTCCTGGCGCTAAAACATCCATTGCCGCTACCGTTTTACCGTCATCATTCATACGCATATAAAACGCTTTAATATCTTTCGGATAGTTTTTTACTACCACTGGCGCTTTAAAATGTTGTTCAGCTAAATAACGTTCATGTTCTGAAGCTAAATCAATTCCCCAGCTGACTGGGTTTTCAAATTTAGCATCACAATTTTGTAATATAGTGATAGCATCAGTGTAATCCACTTGAGCAAAATCAGCATTAATAAAGTTTTCAAGACGATTGATTGCTTCTTTATCGACATGCTGAGCAAAAAATTGCATATCATCAGCACGTTTTTCTAGCACTTCTTTAAACACATATTTCAACATATCCTCAGCAAGCTTAGCGTTATCATCTAGATCAGCAAACGCTACTTCAGGCTCCATCATCCAAAACTCAGCTAAATGGCGAGTAGTATTTGAGTTCTCTGCTCTAAATGTTGGACCAAAAGTATAAACTTTAGAAAGTGCACAAGCATAAGTTTCAGCGTTTAATTGTCCAGAAACGGTTAAAAAAGCTTCTTTACCAAAGAAATCTTTATCAAAATCAACTTTACCATTATCAGATTTAGGCAGATTTAGCATATCAAGTGTTGAAACGCGGAACATTTCGCCCGCCCCTTCAGTATCTGATGCGGTAATAATAGGAGTTGATAGCCAATAAAAGCCACGATCATTAAAAAACTGATGAATTGCTTGCGCAAGCGTATGGCGTACACGCGTTATCGCACCAACAATATTGGTTCTTGCACGCAAGTGAGCCACTTCACGAAGATATTCAATTGAATGGCGCTTTGCTGCCATTGGGTAAGTTTCGGGATCGTCAACAAAGCCATACACTTCAACTTGCGTTGCTTGTAATTCATATTTTTGACCTTGACCTGGTGACTCCACTACTTTACCAGTGACTTTAACGGAACAACCAGCTGTTAGACGCAAGATTTCTTGTTCATAATTAGGTAAATTATTTTCAATAACAGCTTGAATAGGATCAAAGCAGGAACCATCGTAAACAGCTAAAAATGAAATACCTGCTTTAGAATCACGGCGAGTTCTTACCCAACCTTGAACTGAAATAGTGCTACCAACAGCAATTTTGCCTTGTAACACATCAACAATAGGTGCAACTGAAGTCATTTAATTATCCATCTCTACATTAATTTGTTTAAGTAATATTTAAAGTAATACAGATATATTCTAAAGACTATCCCATAACGAAATGGAATTCTTGAATAACTTGTTTCTTATTACTAATTACTAATTTTTAGTTTCTAATATTAATAATAAGTTAAACATGAATTATTATCATTGTTTAACACTAAAAGTTCGTTTTAATTCATCAATAAAATCTAAATCCTGAGATATCGTTTTACCTGGACTATCTGATAGTTTAGCCACAGATTGATTATTACATTCCGTTAATTTAAGCACAATGTTCAATGCTTTGGTATTGGCATCTTTAGATGGAATATCACAAGCTAAAAAACCACCGACGCCAAAAGATAATTTTACGCGATGATTAAAATGTTGATAGATTTTAATCGCCTTATCAAAATTTAAGCTATCAGAAAAAACCAAAAGTTTAGTTTGTGGATCTATGCCCAATTGCTGATAATGAGCAATTGCTTTTTCACCCCATTGAATTGAATCACCTGAATCATGACGAAGCCCTTGATAATGGGAAGCAAAATGCAAATCAAAATCACGTAAAAATGCATCCATTGTAATACAATCTGTTAATGCTATTCCTAAGTCATGAGGATATTCATCTAACCAAACTTGAAGAGCATTTCTTTGGCAATCTTGAAGATTAGCACTTAAACGTTGATGAGCTTGAAACCACTCGTGTGCTTGGGTTCCAACAGGAGTAAGTCCTAAACGATAAGCCAGTAAATAATTGCTAGTACTATGAAAGTTATGAAAGTGTGTTTTCAAATAACTGACAACTGCCTCTTGCACCGCAAACGAATAACGCCTACGCGTACCAAAATCCATTAAATTAAAGCCCGACATATCCATATTAGCTGTTTTTTCATTAAACAACGCCAATTTATCTTTTAGCCGAGCTAGTGCCTCAGAAACTCCAATATTAGGTGAACGATCTCTATGAACAATTTCACTGATAACGGCAAGTAATGGCACTTCCCATAGAATAACATCTAGCCATTTACCTTCAATTGTAATAGAAAGCACTCCATCTTCATTTTTTATAGTGAGCAAATCACTATTGAAACGCCATTTTTTAAGCCAATTTAAATAGTCAGATTTAAAAAAGGAAATATTTGATAAATAGTTAAATTCATCATCAGACAGCGCTAATGATTCCATTAATTTCACTTGATGTATTATTTCATCAACATATTGTCCCAATAAATCATCACTACGACAACGAAACTGCGCAACGACAGTTACCTCAGGGTAGTAATGAAATACAGCTTGCTGCATATGCAACTTATAAGCATCAGTATCTAATATTGATGTAATTATTGCTGGTAACATGTAAATTTAGTGCTATTGCTTTAAATAAAAATTTCAAAGATTATAGCAGAATAATAATGAAGATATAGATTAATTATGTAATAAGATTGTTTTTAATCGACTATAATATCGATCAGTATAAAATATAAATTGATTTCAAACCAAAAGGTCATAACAACATGAATATAAAAACACCTGAATCGCAGCCTATTGCCAAAAATCGTCTTGATTATAAATCACCCGATTTTACCATTACCGACATTGATCTTGATTTTGATTTAGCTCCCGAAATAACAACCGTCACAGCTCGTAGCCGTGTTGTTAAGAAAAATAATGAAGCGGACAATTTAATTTTAGATGGTGAAGATCTTAAATTGATTTCTGTTAATATTGACGAACAACCATGGCATGATTATCAGCTCACAAAAGCTGGTTTAATCATTCAACGTGTTCCAGCAGAATTTACATTAACGATTGTTAACGAAATCAAACCAATTGACAATACAGCACTTGAAGGATTATATGTATCAGGCGAAGCGCTCTGTACTCAATGTGAAGCAGAAGGATTCCGCCATATTACCTATTATCTTGACAGACCTGACGTTCTTGCTCGCTTTTCAACACGTATTACCGCGAATAAACAACATTATCCTTATCTACTTTCGAACGGTAATCGCATAGCGCAAGGCGAGCTTGCAGATGGACGTCATTGGGTACAATGGCAAGATCCTTTTCCGAAACCGGCTTACTTATTTGCATTAGTTGCTGGTGATTTTGATATTTTAAAAGATCAGTTTATCACGCAATCAAAGCGGAAAGTTGATTTAGAAATTTACGTTGATAAAGGTAATTTAGATCGTTCGCAGTGGGCTATGACAAGCTTAAAAAATGCCATGCGTTGGGACGAAACACGCTTTGGGCTTGAATACGACTTAGATATCTTTATGATTGTAGCGGTTGATTTTTTCAATATGGGAGCAATGGAAAACAAAGGATTAAATATCTTTAATTCAAAATATGTGCTTGCCAAACCACAAACAGCAACAGATGATGACTATCTAGGTATTGAAGGTGTAATTGGTCATGAATATTTTCACAACTGGACTGGTAATCGGGTAACCTGTCGCGACTGGTTCCAACTTAGTTTAAAAGAAGGATTAACTGTATTTCGAGATCAGGAATTTAGCGCTGATATGGGATCTCGTGCAGTAAAACGCATTGAGGATGTCAAACTTTTACGCACCGTTCAATTTGCCGAAGATGCTAGTCCAATGTCTCACCCTATTCGGCCTGAACAAGTAATAGAAATGAATAACTTTTACACAGTCACCGTGTACGAAAAAGGCGCTGAAGTTATTCGAATGATGCATACTTTATTAGGAGAAGATAAATTCCAAGCAGGGATGAAACTTTATTTTAAACGCCATGATGGTAGTGCCGCAACTTGTGATGATTTTGTTGCAGCCATGCAAGATGCCTCAGGTATCGATTTAACTCAATTTAAATTATGGTATAGCCAATCAGGAACACCTGAATTAACCGTTACCGATAATTATGACGAGAAAAATCAACAATATACTTTAACAGTAGAACAATATACGCCAGCTACTCAAGATCAAGCACAAAAACAGGCTTTGCATATCCCACTTGATATCGAGTTATATCAACATAATGGTGAAATAATTCCACTGCAATACCAAGGCAAATCTGTTCACCATGTTTTAAATTTAATACAAAACAAACAACAATTTATCTTTGATAACGTAACTCAAAAACCGATTATTTCAGTATTACGTGATTTTTCAGCACCTGTTAAGTTAACTTATGATTATCAAGATAATGATCTTATTTTCTTAATGCAACACGCTACTAACGCATTTAGCCGTTACGATGCAGCTCAAATGTTATTAGCAAAATATGTTCGCTTGAATGTGAAAAATTATCAAGAAAATCAAAATTTAATGTTGCCTGATTCAGTATTAGATGCATTTAGAGCCGTATTGTTATCAGAAAAAACTGACCCTTTCCTTATTGCACAAATATTAACCTTGCCATCTGAAAACGAGTTGGCGAATTTATTTACTGTGGTTGATCCAATCGCAATTCATCAAGTGCGTCTATTTTTATTAACTCATTTTGCAAACGAACTTTATGATGAATTATTAGCCGTTTATCACCACAATAAAACGTCACAATATCAAATTAAACATAATGACATTGCTAAGCGGTCACTTAAAAACTGTTGTTTAACTTTATTAGCTCATGCCGATGATAATTCGCACGCCAATACATTGGTTAACCAACAATATTATCAAGCAAATAATATGACTGATTGTTTAGCCGCCTTGAGTGTTGCTGTAAAAGCTGAACTTGATTGTCGAACTGAGTTATTGGCTAACTTTGATGACAAATGGCATCAAGATGGACTTGTTATGGACAAATGGTTAGCACTAAACGCAACAAGCCCAGAAAAGAATGTTCTTGCTACCGTGAAAAAATTATTAACTCACCGCTCATTTACACTCAGTAACCCAAATCGGATTCGTGCATTAATTGGAGCATTTGTAAATAATAACCCTGTGGTATTTCACGCTGAAGATGGCAGTGGTTATCAATTTTTAGTTGAAATTCTTACTGAGTTAAACCAAAAAAATCCGCAAGTTGCAGCAAGGCTTATCGATCCTCTAATTCGATTAAAACGTTATGACAAAAAGCGTCAACAGCAGATGCGAAAAGCACTTGAGGCATTGCTAAAAATTGAAAATTTATCTAAAGATTTATTTGAGAAAATTAACAAGGCACTAGAAGCCTAAGTAGGAAATAGCATTCTGCAATATCGTTGTAGGATGCTATTAATAAATTTAAAATTGAAGTTAAAATTTTATACTTAAACGTATAGTTTCCTGAAACTTTTTTACAAGCACTTTAATAAGTTTTAAATAATGACAATAAAAGAAATCACTCCCACAGAACTTGCACAAAAATTAAATCAGCAAGATAATCTATTTCTACTCGATGTACGAGAACCCAATGAAATAGCCATTTGCAGTATTGGCAACGCAACTCATATTCCAATGAATATGATCCCTTTATATCTAGATAAAATCCCAGATGAAATCGATATTGTTATTTATTGTCATCACGGCAGACGTAGCCTAACTGTTGCTCATTATTTAGCAGAAAACGGATTTGATCCTAACTTTCTCTATAATCTTACAGGAGGGATTGATGCTTGGGCGCTAACAATTGATAAACAGATGGCACGATACTAAAATGCCCGTTATCAAACGGGCTTTTCTTCATTACTTTACCTTGCTATGCTTATTCTTGAGGCATCACCCAATAACCATTTTGGTTATGCGTTTTCATATAATCTTTAAATTGTTGAGATTGATAAATACGCTTCACATCTTGAGCCCATCGACTATTTTCGTTTCCTTCATTCACTACAACCATAATTTCCAAATCAGGAATGATGGTTTCAGAAAGTAATGCTTTGTTCGAGTCAATATTAGCAGAATAAACAATGCTACCTGGAATTACCGCAAAATCTAATTCATTAAGCACTCTAGGAATATTGGCCGAATCCATTTCAATAATTTCAATCCCTGCAATATTTTGAGCAATATCATTTTTACTAACAATAATAGGATTTGTATTATTTTTTAATTTTATCCAACCAGCTTTTTCTAGTAGATTATATGAACGAGCTGCATTAGAAGCATCTTGTGGAATAGCAACTTTTGCTCCTGAAAAAACTTGCGTTAGTGAGGTGAACTTATTTGAAAATATTGCCGCAGGTACCGATGGTACATGCACAACCGATTTTAAATTTGCTTTACGCTGGGCATTAAACACATTCATATAAGCTGTGTGCTGTGCAACGGTTAAATCAATACTACCTTCACTTAAAGCTACGTCTGATTCAAGTAAATGCGGAAAATTCACTAATTTAACCTTATAACCCTCTGATTCAAGTATGGGTTTAACAGCATCATTAAAAAGATCGTTATATGGACCTGGTGATACGCCCATGCTAATTTCTTTTTTTGTCTGATTATCGACTGGTTTAGACGAATTATCACAACCAATAGTCAAAAACGCTAAACTAGCAACTAAAACGACTGATATGTATTTAAATATTTTTTGTTTGATAAACGCATTTTTCATTTCAGCTATCCTCTATAAGCTATAAGCATTAAATACACTCTAACACAGAAAAAAGCATTCATTTATTCCAAGTAATTCTATCTTATAACTATATGGAATAAGATATAAAAAACGATTATTAGAGCAACAATTTAACCTGTGATACCGTTAGATATATCAATTATTGTCAATCGTTGAATATGCCATATAAACACCTGCAATAAATGATTCAGCCAAATTGCCTAAGCAAGCACTTATTCAACTAGAACAAAATAAATAGGTGATGAACAATGATTAAATTTGAACATGTCTCAAAACAATATGAAAGAAATGGCGTCACAACACAAGCTTTAAACGATATTAATTTAACCATCAGTAGAGGTGATATTTACGGCATTATTGGTTACAGCGGCGCAGGTAAAAGTACCTTAGTGCGCTTAATTAACTTTCTTGAAAAACCAACACAAGGCAATGTCATTATTCAAAATAAACTATTAAATCAATTATCTAGTAATGAATTACGTCAAACCCGTCAAAAAATTGGTATGATTTTTCAGCATTTTAATTTGCTTGAATCAAAAACCGTATTTGAAAATATTGCTATTCCTTTAATTTTAATCAAAAAAGATAAACATTCGATTAAACAAAAAGTCTATGAACTTTTGGAATTTGTTGGATTAAGTGATAAAGCTAACAGCTATCCCAAAGAGCTTTCTGGTGGGCAAAAACAGCGCATTGGTATCGCCCGAGCATTAGCCAACGATCCTGATATTTTACTATGTGATGAAGCAACTTCAGCACTTGATCCAAAAACCACTCAAGCTATTTTAGATTTAATCAAAAAAATCAATGAAGAATATAAAATAACAGTCGTGTTAATCACTCACGAAATGCATGTAATTGAACAAATTTGCCATAAAGTTGCAGTAATGGAAAAAGGCAAGATTATAGAACAAGGTAACGTACTTGACGTATTTGGACAACCAAAACACCAAACTACTCAAAATTTTGTTAGCTCAGTGATCAACGATCAAATTCCAAATGGTGTTGTGGAAAATTTGTTAGAAATAGAAGGTAAAAAAGACAATATTAAATTATTTAAGCTCGAATTCTTAGGAAGATCTGCGTCAGAACCCGTGATAAATTCACTTATACTGCAACAAAAAGTTATCGTCAATATTTTGTTTGCCCATATGTCAGAAATCGAAAAAACGGTTTTAGGTAGTATGTTTGTTCAACTAAAAGGTAACGATAGTAATATCAAAGAATCAGTACATTACTTACGTGAGCGCGGTGTGCAAGTCACTGAAATTAAACATTGGGAGATGAGTAAAAATGGAAATATTTAATACTATAATTGACTATTTGGCCTCTTGCTTTGCAACATCAGTAACCACTGAACAATTTGTTCAAGCATCCTATGACACCCTAATTATGGTAGTTTTCTCCTTAATTTTAGGTTCATTAATCGGAATTCCACTTGGTATTTGCTTAGTTACAACAAGACCTTATGGACTATTAGAAAATCGTCGAGTGTTTCGTATTATCAACCCGATTATTAATATAGTTCGCTCATTGCCTTTTATTATTTTATTAGTTGCTATCCAACCTTTAACAAAGGTCATTGTAAATAGCTCTATTGGCACTATAGCAGCGATTGTTCCGTTAACATTTTATGTTGCTCCTTACATTGCTAGATTAGTTGAAAATTCATTACTTGACGTGAATAGTGGTATTATTGAAGCGGCTCAATCAATGGGAGCGACGCCAATACAAATTATTTGGTATTTTATGTTACCAGAGGCATTTAGCTCTTTAATTTTAACGCTTACAACTGCTACTATAGGTTTAATTGGTGCTACAGCGATGGCTGGTGCTATTGGTGCTGGCGGTATTGGTGATTTAGCTGTGTCATACGGTTATCAACGTTTTGATAATACTGTTACTTATATCTGCGTGGTGATATTAGTTATCGCTATACAATTTATTCAAAGCACTGGTAATTATTTAGCTCGTAAAGCACGGCATGAATAAAACACATAATCTGTAGGAAAACGCCGAGTTATTTACACTTCATGGTTAAAATAATCCTCTAAAAACTCATAAGGCGTTTTCCCTGAAATCGCTTTATGTGGTTTAACGGTATTATAAAAATTAATAAAGCGTTTCAGTTTTTGTTTTCTATCTTTTGAATCGCTAAATATATGCTGATTATGCCACATCGCAATTCAAAGTTCGTATCACTCTTTCGGCTTTGCCATTCGTTTGTGGGCAGGTAGGCTTGGTGAATTTTTGATTAATACGATGGCTATGGCACGTTTTAACAAATAGGTGTTTACTTGTGCCTTGATATTCACGTCCATTATCGACCAAATTATCACTTATCAAATAGCCTTGTTTGCAAAGCAACAATTCCATTCTTATTTTTGAACGATAGGCTATTTCTCTTATTTACACTTTGTTAAAACTAGTCAGCTTTGAAAGGATTTTAGCACTATTTTATCTAAAGCATGTCTTTTTTGTGTTTCTTTATTTCAGTATTAATTATATTGAAATGCTGATATTCTCACTTTTTCATTCTCAACAAATTTCATTAAAAATTAATATGATATTCTTTGTTTTCTTATTGTTATTTTGGAAATAAAAAATTTTTAATTATTTTTAACAATGGTCATAACCTGTCCATAGCATCCATTAAATTATTTCTGAATATTTATTATATCAATATTAAGGAGATAAAAATGGCTATTTACCGTTCTGACACAGATCTTGCTTTTTTAAAACACTGTAGTAATGACGATTTAGAATTGTTGGTTTCTATTTTAACCGTTGATCCTACTGATAATAAACCTCGATATACAGAAGAATTAACAGGATGTGAGATGTATAAAAGATATTATCCCAATCATAACCGATATTGGGAAAGCATTGCTGCTGAGCTACAAACCTATGGAGCTAATACATTTGTCACAAAACTATTTAGAGGGGGGAAAGGTGTTTCTTATCGCGAGATTTTAATTGATGTTTGTAAAAAGAAAAAAGTGAATTTTAATGAAAATTCTTCAATAGAAGTTATTGAAATGAATTTGCTTTTAAAAATGCTAGAAGAGTCATTAAAAGAAATGACAACAGAACAACTTAATCAGGTATCAAAAGATATGCAAATGGATTTAATGAATCCCACTCCTGAGTTAATTTTGATGTCAATTCAATCAGCTATTAATCTTTCAGGTTTTGCTGCCTATACTTTTGCTACTCGCACTCTTGCTATGGTACTAAGTCAACTTGGTATGAAAGTTCCTTTTGTTGTTTATACTTCCTTAACCACAGCGATGAGTTTTTTAGCAGGTCCAATAGGTTGGGGAATAACTGCATCTTGGCTAGCAAGTGATTTTGCTTCTCCTGCTTTTAGGGTCACAGTTCCTGCATGTGTAATTGTCGCATATATGAGACAAAAGTATCTAAATAAGGAAATTATCAATAAGAATTGAGGCACAAATTTAGGGAATATAACATGTCTGAACATGATCCATTATGTATGAGAATTTATACGATATTAGTGCGTTTATTTCTTGGGGAAATACTTTCAGTAACAGATTTAGCTCATGAATTTAACGTTTCTAAACGAACGATAAGTAGAGATTTCAATAATCGCATAAAGATGATTCCTGATATAGAAATTGAAGATGTTAAAAAAGGATATTTTAAATTATCTAAGTATTCTGAAGGTTCATTAAAAACTTATAGAGACATATTACATTTTAGTCGAATAATTGATATTGATAAATTATTCCCTAAACATGCTTTTGATCATAAGTTTATTGATATTCTACTTTCAAATAAAAATCATTCACCTTGTATTATTTATACTGATTCGTTAGATGAACAACCAAGTATGTATGCTCCTTTTCTTACCATTGTTCGATCTATCATTGATAGATCGTTAATTACAATAAAAATGAAGAATGATGTATGTAATAACTTTGCTCCTTATAGACTCATTCATTTTAAGGGGCATTGGTATCTAGTAGGAGAATTGGAGAAACATATTTTTGTTATAGCGTATGACGTTATTGAGCATGTAAAAGAAATTAAAACTTTTTTTAAGTTTGATTTGAATATTTCTGAAACAATTCAGGAGGATGCTTTTATACAATCACTTCCTCATTTTAATTATACGGCTAAGATTTTTCACAAAATTAACAAACATAACATTTAAAGGAAATAAAAATGTCTATTTTTAGAATTATTAGTATTACCTCGGGATTTATATTAACTGTTTCTTCTATTTATGAAGCTCAAAAAGCTGTAGGAAAAAAATGCAATGAATATGCACTGTCAACAAATCAAAATATAGCGGCAAGAGTAATAACTAGTTTTGTTGTATCAACTGCTATTGGTGGCACAATTAGTAACGTTATTAAATCTATCTATAAATAAAAAGAAGAGAAAACAATGATGAAAAAGATATTATTACTGTTAATATTAGTTGGAAGTACATTCAATTCTTTTGCTGTTCAATTAAAAGTGAATGTTCAAAACTACTACAATAGCTTAGCTGGTATGTATAGCCAACATGTTTATATTACCTCTATGGAGAATTCAGTTGCAATAAAGGGTGTAACAATCAATAAAGGAAATTGTAGAATAGGTACGTCACCTAGAGAGTATAGAGTTACACTTAAATACGGGCAACGTGTACGGGTAACACCAATTATTGGATGTTCAGTTCTTGAAGTTAAAGTTGTAACAAATAAAGGTACGAAAACATATTCGTTTAAGTAAATACTTTTAATGGTGATCCTGTAAATACACAAATTTATTTACAGGGTCGATTTTGATACGCTGTTTATCTAAACAGACATTTTATCTAAATAAATAAAGGCAGCTCCATTTTTATCAAAAGGTTTTAGGAACGCACCACGTTTATGTAAAAGATAAAAAAATCATTATGTTACTCATGAATAAATATTCTCTAATTTGCCGTTTAGTTTGATTTTTAAGAAAAGGTAGACCTTTAGTATCAACCTGTAGTATTTCGCTCAGATAGGTTTTGTTATTGTCTTTAGCTTGCCGTCTTAATTTATTTTCAATAGATTTTTTGACTTTAACCAGACGTTTAATACCCTAATTGATGGTTTTATAACATTCATTTTTACTACTTAAAAAGACAAAACTCTAATCGGGCTTTATTTAGTACGCTATAAATAGTCGGGAAACCATAACGCACCTAGCCAAATTAGTAACGGTTATTTTCTTTATGATATCAGCGCCCTATCGTTTATTTGTGATAGAGCGTTAATTTTTTTATGAATATTTATTACAGCCATTTCTCAAATTACTGTAAACAACACAAGGAATTTTTATACATAATCACTTTTAGTTATGCATGATCAGTAAAAAATGGGGGGAGCTAAAATATAACTTTCCCCATTTATTATTTAGAAAAATAGCCTTAATTATCTTTTATCTCTCTAATAAGATATTTTACGTAAAACCTCTGTTTGTCTATAAAAATCAGCCATCGAGTATAAAAACTATTTATTGAGCAGTTATACACAAATAGGCAACACGTTTAATTGATTTCTTTATTTACAAATATCAAGTAAAATAAGCAAAATTTTGCCATTCTAGAAATCTAGGAAATCAATGTGACAAACGCATTACAACAAAATTTGGTTGAAATTCACGATATGTCTTTTTATCGTGGAACAAGGCCTATTTATAAAAATATGAGTTTGAATGTCCCTAAAGGAAAAGTGACAGCAATCATGGGACCTTCAGGAATTGGTAAAACCACACTACTAAGGCTCATTGGTGGTCAATTAAAACCGCAGTCAGGAAAAATTTTATTCGATGGAGAAGACATTCCAAGCATGTCTCGCTCCCGACTTTATGAAGTACGCAAACGTATTAGCATGTTATTCCAATCGGGTGCTTTATTTACCGATCTAACTGTGTTTGATAATGTTGCTTACCCACTACGTGAGCACTTCAAATTACCTGAACCTATATTGCATAATTTAGTCTTAATGAAATTACAAGCTGTTGGTTTACGTGGTGCAGCTCAAATGATGCCATCGGAACTATCTGGTGGTATGGCAAGGCGAGCAGCATTAGCTAGAGCCATTGCGCTTGATCCCGATTTAATTATGTTTGATGAACCTTTTGCTGGGCAAGATCCTATATCTATGGGTGTTATTGTTAAACTGATATCTGAAATAAACCAATCATTAGGATTAACCTGTATCGTTGTTAGCCATGACGTGACCGAAGTGCTCAGTATTGCAGATTATGCTTACATTGTAGCCGAACAACATATTATTGCAGGTGGTACACCACAACAATTACGTGATAATGATGATTTACGAGTAAAACAATTCCTTGACGGGTTGGCTGATGGTCCAGTACCTTTTCATTATCCTGCTGAAGATTACAAATTAGACCTAAGCAGAGGTACAAAATAATGTTAAATTTACTGGCAAAATTAGGACAATGGTTTATTGATATCATTGCGATGATTGGTCGTTCTGGTGTGATGCTCTTTAGGGCATTAATTGGTAAGCCACAATTTAATAAACAATTCCCATTACTCATTAAGCAATTTTATTTTGTTGGTGTACAATCACTCACTATTATTATTGTTTCTGGTCTTTTTATTGGCATGGTTTTGGCCTTACAAGGTTATTTTATTCTGACCACTTTTGGTGCTGAAGCCAGCCTTGGAATGATGGTAGCCCTTGCTCTACTTCGTGAGTTAGGTCCTGTTGTTGCTGGTTTGCTGTTTGCAGGTCGTGCTGGCTCTGCATTAACGGCTGAAATCGGCTTAATGAAAGCAACTGAGCAGCTATCAAGTATGGAAATGATGGCAATTGATCCATTACGACGTATTATTGCACCTCGTTTTTGGGCTGGTTTTTTCAGTATGCCATTTTTAACTGCAATTTTTGTTACCGTTGGTATTTTAGGTGGTGTTATTGTAGGTGTTGATTGGAAAGGTATTGATGCAGGCTTTTTTTGGTCATCTATTCAAAGTAATGTTGATTGGTGGCATGATCTAGGTAACTGTTTTGTAAAAAGCTTTGCATTTGCCATTGCCAGCACTTGGATTGCACTTTTCAATGGTTATGATTGTGTACCAACATCAGAAGGAATTAGTCGAGCAACAACAAGCACTGTTGTTTATTCATCATTAGTAATTTTGGGGTTAGATTTTATTTTAACCGCATTAATGTTTAGTCATTGAGGTCATTAAACATGAGTCGTAAAGTTGAAATCACAGTAGGATTATTTATGGTACTGGTCATTTGCTCGGTACTTTTTTTATGTTTCCGTGTAACGGATCCAACATCATTTGCTAGTCATAATTCATATCGAGTTTATGCTGTATTTGATAATATTGGCGGATTAAAAGCACGCTCTCCAATCAAAATCGGTGGCGTTGTGATTGGTCGAGTCAGTAATATAACACTAAAATCATCAGATCTTGATGTATATAAACCCTATGTAACAATAGATATTGATGCACAATACAATCAAATTCCAGTTTCAAGTTCGCTTTCAATTAAAACATCAGGTTTATTAGGTGAACAATTTATTGATATTAACTTTGGACTTGATAAAAGTACCGAATTAGAACTTGATTCATTGGATAGCGAAGGCACAAGCAACAATTTGCCAACAAATAATCATGAACCAGCTTATTTTCATGATGGTTTTGTAATATACAACACTAAACCAGCAATGGTTATTGAAGACTTAATTGGTCAATTCCTTTATAGTACTGGAGGTTCGACCAATGATAAAGATAAGAAACAAGATACACAAGATATAAATGAAAATTAAGGAGTTTTGTTACTATGTTAACCAAATTTAAACACACTATTTTTTTTGCATTAGCTTTAATATTTAGTGCTAATGCGTTTGCTGAAAATGATCCTTATAAAGAGATGGAAATGGCTGCTAATAAGATTTTTAGCACCATGAATGCACAATCTGCGACATTAAAATCAAACCCTAACAAACTAAAAGAGATCGTAAGAACAGATTTATTACCTTATGTACAAGTAAAGTATGCTGGCGCATTAATTTTAGGTAATTATTATAAAAGTGCTACAGATGCGCAACGTAAAGCTTATTTCGCTGCTTTTGAAAACTATTTGGTACAAACTTTTGCTCAAGCATTATCTATGTATAATGGCCAAACTTATCAGGTTGAATCGCCAAAAGATTTAACAGGCAAAACGCTTATCTCTATTCGTGTTTTATTAAACCAACCTAATAAAAACCAACAACCATTGCGAATTGATTTCCAATGGCGTAAAAACTCTGTCACTGGCGAATGGAAAGCTTATGATTTAGTTGCAGAAGGCGTCAGCATGATCACCACCAAGCAAAATGAGTGGTCAACAATTTTACGCCAAGATGGTATTGACGCATTAACTAAACAATTAACTGATCTTTCAAATCGCAATATTGACCCAAACGCTAAACCAAAGGGCTAGCCATAATGTTGCGAATAAAAACAGAAAAACAACAAGAAATATTATCTTTACAGGGTGAACTTGATGTTCACTCTTTAAACGATTTGTGGTCAACACAAAATACTATTTTAAATGGTGTAAAATGCATTGATGTTGCGCAACTTACTCGGGTTGATTCTTCAGGGCTCGCAACTTTAATTTATTTTTGCAATAAATATCATGTAAAGCTCAAAGGTATTAATCCTCAGCTACAAACATTAATTACATTGTATGATCTACAACCTGTAATTAATATTTAAAAAATGTTAATTTTTATACTGAAACACATAGTTACCGGAAACTTTTTAACAACCCCCACACCATAATTTACATTAATGATGAGTATGAATAATGGATAAACAAGAAATTATAAACAAATTAAAAAATTCGCTTGAACTTGATGATGTACATGTCCTAACCGATGATGGAAGCCATTTCCAAGTTATTGCTGTAGGAGAATTATTTGCCGATTTAAATCGAGTGAAAAAACAACAAGCAATCTATGCTCCTTTGGCTGAATTTATTAATGATAACCGTATTCATGCGCTTTCTATAAAGACTTATACCCCCACTGAATGGCAACGTGAACGCAAACTTATGGGATTATAACCATTTCTTAGCATGATAATCCCTTGAATTAATTGTTTTCGCCACCATATTATGTTGTATCAATAGACAACACCATTTGTATAAAGGTATCGCTACATGACTAATCCATTATTAACAGATGCACCATTACCCCTTTTTTCACAAATTAAACCCGAACATGTTTTGCCTGCTATACAAGAAACTTTAAAAAACTGCAGAAATACCATTGAAGCAGTATTAAAGCAAAATAGCCAATATACTTGGGATAACTTAATTCAACCAATTGATGAAGCAGACGAAAAATTTGGACGAGCTTGGTCTCCAGTTAGTCATCTTAACTCAGTTAAAAATAGCCCTGAATTACGTGAAGCTTATGAAGCTTGTCTGCCATTACTATCTGAGTACAGCACATGGGTTGGGCAACATAAACCTTTATATCAAGCTTATAAGCAACTCAAAGAAAGCGAACAATATGCTACTTTAACCAAAGCACAGAAAAAAGTGGTTGATAATGCACTACGTGATTTTGAATTATCTGGAATTGGCTTACCCGATGACAAACAGAAACGTTACGGTGAAATTGTTGCAAAATTATCAGAATTATCCTCAAAATATAGTAACAATGTGCTCGATGCCACCATGGGATGGTCAAAATTAATTACCGATATCAAAGAACTATCTGGCATGCCTGAAAGTGCGCTTTCTGCCGCAAAAGAACAGGCTAAATTAAAAGATAAAGAGGGCTGGTTACTAACCTTAGATATACCAAGTTATCTTCCCGTCATGACCTACTGTGATAATCGTGATTTACGATTTGAACTTTACCAAGCCTATAATACTCGTGCGTCAGATCAAGGACCAAACGCAGGTAAGTGGGATAACACTGAAATTATCAAACAAATCTTAACGCTTCGTAATGAGCTTGCACTATTACTAGGCTTCGATAATTATGCTAATAAATCATTAGCAACAAAAATGGCAAGCTCAACCGCTCAAGTCATTGAGTTTTTGAACAATTTAGCAACTAAAGCTAAACCTCAAGGTGAAAAAGAGTTAGCAGATCTTAAACGTTATGCTTATGAGTTTTTTGGCGCAAGTGACATCAAACCATGGGATATAGCTTATTATAGTGAAAAGCAAAAACAGCATTTGTACGCTATCAACGATGAAGAATTGCGTCCTTATTTCCCTCAACAACGAGTTATTAATGGTTTATTTGAAGTAGTGCATCGTATTTTTGGTATTACAGCCAAAGAGCGACAAGGCGTTGAAGTTTGGGATCCTGAAGTTAAATTTTATGATCTCTTTGCCGCAAATGGTGAGTTAAAAGGTAGTTTCTATCTTGATTTATATGCACGTGAACATAAGCGTGGCGGTGCTTGGATGGATGATTGTATTGGTCGTATGCGTTTTGCTGATGGTCATGTACAAAAACCCGTTGCCTATTTAACTTGTAACTTCAATCGCCCTGTTGGTGATAAACCAGCACTATTTACACACGACGAAGTCACAACCCTTTTCCATGAATTTGGTCATGGTTTACACCACATGTTAACCGAAATTGATACTTCATCAGTTTCTGGTATTAATGGGGTGCCATGGGATGCTGTTGAATTACCAAGTCAATTTTTAGAAAACTGGTGTTGGCAGCCTGAAGCGCTTGCATTCATATCTGGGCATTATCAAACTGGTGAACCGCTACCAACTGATATGTTAGAAAAGATGCTAGATGCTAAAAACTATCAAGCAGCACTATTTATTTTACGCCAATTGGAATTTGGTCTTTTTGACTTTAAATTACATACACAAAAAGATCCTGATATTTTAAATACATTGGCTGAAATAAGAAAGCAAGTTGCTGTTGTTCCTACCGTTGAATGGGGAAGATTTCCACACGCATTTAGCCATATCTTTGCTGGTGGTTATGCTGCAGGTTATTATAGCTATTTATGGGCAGAAGTATTATCCGCTGATGCATTTTCACGTTTTGAAGAAGAAGGTATTTTCAACGCTAAAACAGGCAATGCATTTCTTGATAATATCTTGTCACAAGGTGGTAGCGATGAGCCTATGACATTATTTAAAAACTTCCGAGGCCGTGAACCTCAACTTGAAGCATTACTTCGTCATTATGGTATCCACTAATTCTAACTTTGCTCAGCTAAAATTATTAGCTGAGCAGTGGTTATCCACACATGCTGATCTTCCATTCGCTCTTGTTACCCAAAACAATCAACTTGAGTTACAAAAAACTGACGAACCAAAACTAGGGGCAATATGCGTAAACTTTGTTTCTGGAACAATGGCTCATCGTCGCCAATTTGGTGGTGGGCGTGGCGAAGCAATTGCTAAAGCAGTAGGTATCAAAGGTGAGTATTTACCTACAGTTCTTGATACCACAGCAGGGCTTGGTCGAGATGCATTTGTTTTAGCATCAATCGGTTGCCATGTCACTATGTTTGAAAGGCATCCTGTTGTTGCTGCATTGCTAGAAGATGGCTTGCAGCGTGCCTACCAAGATCCCCAAATCGGTAGTTGGCTTGAGCAACATTTACGTTTAATTTATCATTCAAGCATTGAGGGATTGAGCACTTACCCTGAAAAACCTGATGTTATTTATCTCGATCCAATGTTTCCGCATCGTCAAAAAAGTGCGCTTGTCAAAAAAGAGATGCGCATTTTTCAACTATTAGTTGGTAGTGACAACGATGCTGACAGCTTATTAGAACCCGCAAGGCAACTTGCCAAAAAACGTGTAGTTGTAAAAAGGCCCGATTATGCTCCTTTTTTAGCCGACCAAAAACCAACGGCAGAAATTAAAACTAAAAATCACCGTTTTGATATATACACACCTCTAGAGTAATACAAGGATATTGTTTAAATTATGCGATTAGATAAATTTCTCGCTCATCACTTAGGCGCTAGCCGCACTATTGTAACCAAAGAACTCAAAGCTAAAAAAGTGACTGTCGATGGTGAAATTATAAAATCAGGTGCTTACCAGTTATTACCCGAGCAAGTGGTTGAGTATGATGGTTATGAAATCATACCCGTAACCAATAATCGTTACTTTATGCTTAATAAACCTCAAGGTTATGTCTGTTCGACTGATGATCCTGACCACCCTACTATACTTTATTTTATTGATGAACCAATGCCTGAAAAATTGCATGCAGCAGGTAGACTTGATCTTGATACTACAGGACTTGTTCTACTTACTGATGATGGTAAGTGGTCACACCGTATTACATCACCCAAACATCATTGCGAAAAAGTCTATGCCGTCACGGTTGAACAGCCATTATGTATTGAACTGATTGATATATTTAAAAATGGTATCCAATTAAAAAATGAGAAATCACTTACCAAACCAGCGAAATTAAATATTATTGATGACTTTCACGCTGAATTAACTATTAGTGAAGGACGATATCATCAAGTTAAACGCATGTTTGCAGCAGTCAATAACCATGTTGTTGAATTGCATCGCAAACAAATAGGTAAGGTAATTCTTGATATACCTGAAGGTGAATATCGACTACTTTCACAAGATGAAATCGACTCGTTTAATTGACACATATAATTTACATTAATCTTAATAGCAACTTTCCATTTAAATAAATGAATATTTTTTAAATAATTTTATCTCATTTATATAACATATTTTAGGTGCATTTTAAAAAATTTGAAGGAAGTATGACGTGCCAACTCAAGATTGTTTAAGTGATATTAAAATTTCCAAACAAGCGCTTATTTTTATCCTTGGATTACTTTCTATGTTGATGCCTTTATCCATAGATATGTATTTACCTAGTATGCCAACGATTGCACGCGACTTTAATGTAACCGATGGCACGGTACAGCTAACAATTAGTTGCTATTTATTAGGATTTTCTGTTGGACAACTTTTATTTGGACCACTCACAGATAGTTATGGCCGTCGTAATGTTCTTATTTTGGGTCTAATTATTTTTATAGTTGCGGCGTTAAGCTGTGGTATTGCCAACAATATTAATCAATTAATTACAGCTCGCTTTTTCCATGGCATTGCGGCAGCGGCTACAGCAATAGTCATTAATGCGTTAATGAAAGATATTTATCGTGATCGTGACGAATTTTCTAAAATGATGTCGTTTGTCATGCTGATATCCAACGTAGCACCATTACTCGCACCAATTATTGGTGGATTTATTTTATATTGGTTTAATTGGCAAGCCAATTTCTACACTATTAGCCTAATTGCTTTGACTTGCTTTGGTCTAGTGATCGCATTTATTCCTGAAACACTTACAAAAACAAAACGCAATAAATTTAGTTTAATTCGTATTTTAAGTAATTTTATTACACTGTTCAGGCATCGCCAAGTATTAACTTATATGATGTTAGGTGCATTTTCTGGAGCTGGATTATTTTCATTTTTAAGCTTAGGACCTTTTGTATATATGAATCTACACGGTGTTGCATCAACTAATTTTGGCTACTACTTTGCATTCAATATAATAGTTATGGTGTTTATGAATACATTAAATAGCCGTTTTGTTAAACATGTTGGCTCGATTAAAATGATGCAGTTCGGTCTTTTGGTCCAATTTGTTATGGCAATAGGCCTTACCATCGTAACATTATTTAATCTCGGATTTGCCTATCTTGTTATTTGCATTGCAGGATATATTGGTTGTATGTCAACCATTGGTGGAAATAGTATGGCAATCGTTTTAGACTTTTATCCCTATATTGCAGGTACAGCCTCATCTCTTGCCGGTACAATTCGTTTTGCAATCGCTGGGGCAATAGGCATATTATTATCATTATTGGTATCAACGCCAACTGCACAATCCATAACGGTCAATAATACAACAGAGTGGCTGATGGTTGGCTCTATGGTGTTATGTAATTTTATTTCTGTGAGCTTATTTTTGAGTGTCAAAAATAATAAAAGGTAATAATTATGATCTATCAACTAGGTGATTTACATCCACAAATTCATCAAAATTGTTTTATCGCAAAATCTGCTGATATCATTGGTGATGTCGTTTTACAAGAGGGTGTTTCTATTTGGTTCAACGCTGTTTTACGCGGTGATATTGCTCCCATACATATTGGTAAAAATAGCAATGTGCAAGATAACACTACCATCCATATTGAAACAGATATCCCTTGCATTATTGGCGAGAATGTCACTATTGGACATAATGTTATCCTACATAGTTGCACCATTGAAGATAATGTATTAATTGGTATGGGTAGTACTATATTAAACAATGCCAAAATTGCAAAAAATTGCCTTGTTGGCGCCAACTCGCTAGTAACACACACCATACCTTATGAAGAAGGTTGTTTAATTATGGGATCACCCGCAAAAATTATCCGCAAATTAACTAAAGCTGAAATTACAGCAAATATCACTAATGCACAACGATATGTACAAAATGGTATAAGATTTAAAACTAGCCTACTTCCTGTTGCATAATAACCCAACAATAAATTGCGTTTTAAACAGTATTGGCTCTGTGAGCAAGCACAATTTATGATAAAATGCCAGCTATTTTAATAGCAATAGTTTTTAGGTACTTGTTTGAAAAAGCCCAAAATTACAAAAAAACAGATCATCACTCAATTGATTCTACTAACAATAATAGGTTTATCTGTTTGTTTATTTCTATCGCAATTCAGTTACGATCCATCCGATCCCGGTTGGTCTCGTACAGCTTGGCACTATCCTATTAGTAATTTTGGTGGTTATGTTGGTGCATACATCTGTGACGTTCTGTTTCAATTTTTAGGCTTTATTGCTTATAGCCTACCTTTTATCGCTATTTTTATTTGTTTACAGTCAATCGTTTATTTTTATAAACATGCTAATGATCCTATAAACTACTTTAGTCTTTCATTTCGGATTATTGGTGTGTTAGCATTTATATTTAGTGCTACAGGATTTTTTACTTTAAATATTGCTGATTCTGAACAATTTGAAGCAGGCGGTTATTTAGGTGCGATAGTCATCGAAAGCCTTTTACCAATTATAGATAGCATTACTTTATCCTTAATTCTTCTTGGAACTTGCTTGGCCTGTGTCACATTATTAACTGGATTATCATGGTTAAATCTAATTGAAAAATTAGGTGCTTTTGTCATGATTTTACTACTACCGATCAGATGGTTAATTAAGCCTCGCACAGCCAATAAACTTAAACAACCAGATCCACAAAATGAAAAACCAATAGCGCAGACTGGTGAGGAAATAAAAGAGCCTCAATTTACAATACCTTTTGATACAAAACTAGATAAAAAATCAGATGATGATATCAATATCATTCCAACATCAAATGCTATCTCTAGTGCTGAAACAATTCAAAATCAGACTGCAAATACCATCATATCGGCTGACGATAAAACAATCTCAATAAAAACAACCGATGAATTAATCAATTCATCCCACAAAGATACTCAAGTACCGCAGTCAACAACAGCGCCCCTAACAAGTGATAATCCACCAAATAAAGAGCTCGATCCTAACGAGATTTTATCTCGCCTTGAATCAATTATTCAAAACATGAATGGAAACAAAGCTACTCCAGAGCAAGAGCAAACCTTGTCTTCATCAATAGAACAAATAAAACAGGTAATACAAACACAAAAATCAGAAGAAAAACTACCATTTGATGAATCAGAAAAATACACAATTTCAGATGCACCAAGTAAACCACTGTTTACATCAGTACACAACGAACCCAAAATTAATTTTACTAATGAACAAACACCGTTTGAATCATCCATCAACCTTTCAGCTATAGAAACAACTGAAACCAAACAACCATTTATTCAAGAACCACAGGTTATTACAAGTACAAAAGACACTGCATCTATAGAAGATACAAAAAACATAACAGATACAGAGACTGAAACTGAAATAAAAGAAGTGAAAGCAGACGTAGAGCAACTAGAATATGTTGATACTGAAGCACTAAAAAAAGCAAATCCAATTATTGACGATATCTATCCTGAAGAAGATCGTGTTGAAGATATTCAACATAATCATTTCAATGAAAATGACGAAGATAGCTTAATTCATCCGTTATTAAGACGTAATGATAAACCGTTACCTAAACCGACTACGCCACTACCGTCACTGAACTTATTAACTACGCCACCAACAGCTCGAATCGAAGTCGATCATAGTGCCTTAAACGCAATGTCGGAACTGATTGAAAAAAGTTTATCGGATTATCGAGTGAAGGCAAAAGTGGTTGATTATTTACCGGGACCTGTGATTACTCGATTTGAAATTGAACTTGCACCAGGTATCAAAGCGGCACGAATTTCAACGCTAGATCGTGACTTAGCACGATCATTATCAATGCCATCGGTTCGTGTAGTTGAAGTTATTCCGGGAAAACCTTATGTAGGTATTGAATTGCCCAATAAAAATCGTCAAACCGTCTATTTTAGAGAAGTCTTAGACAGCCCTCAATTTAAAGATGCTCAATCGCCGTTAACTGTCGTATTAGGGAAAGATATTGCTGGGCAATCAGTGGTTGCTGATCTTGCTAAAATGCCTCATTTACTTGTTGCTGGTACTACTGGCTCGGGTAAATCAGTTGGTGTTAATGCGATGATTTTAAGCATTTTATATAAATCGCAACCTGAAGATGTCAGGTTTATTATGATTGATCCCAAAATGCTAGAGTTATCTATTTATGAAGGAATACCACATTTATTAACACAAGTGGTTACTGATATGAAAGATGCCGCTAATGCATTAAATTGGTGTGTTAACGAAATGGAACGACGCTATCGTCTAATGTCAGCATTAGGTGTGCGTAATATTGCTGGTTATAACGAAAAAATAAAACTAGCAGAACAAATGGGCAGACCAATTCCCGATCCACTTTGGAAACCAACTGATAGTATGGATCTTAATATGCCGACACTCGAAAAATTACCCTATATTGTGGTCATGGTCGATGAGTTTGCTGATTTGATTATGGCTGTCGGTAAAAAAGTCGAAGAACTAATTGCACGGCTTGCTCAAAAAGCGCGAGCAGCAGGTATTCATCTAGTTTTAGCCACACAACGTCCATCGGTGGATGTCATTACGGGCTTAATCAAAGCGAATATACCAACTCGTATCGCTTTTACAGTATCAAGCAAAATTGATTCTCGCACTATTTTAGATCAAATGGGAGCAGAATCATTACTTGGTATGGGGGATATGCTTTATTTAGCCCCTAATAGCTCCATTCCAATTCGTGTTCACGGTGCATTTGTGCGTGATGAAGAAGTGCACGCCGTTGTGCAAGATTGGAAAGCACGTGGCACACCAAAATACGTTGAAAATGTCACAGTTGCGACCGATGATAGCGAAAATGGCAATTCCAACTCGTCAGATGAAGAACTCGATCCATTATTTGACCAAGTTGTTGCTTTTGTCATAGAAACACGAAGAGCTTCTATCTCTAGCGTACAACGAAAATTTAGAATTGGCTACAACCGAGCAGCCCGAATTGTCGAACAAATGGAAGTAGAAGGCATTATTAGCGCCCCAAGCCATAATGGAAATCGGGAAGTACTAGCTGTATCAACACATAATGATTATTAGTTTTATCACACACCAATCCATTTAAAAGAGTGGCTTGGTGTTTACATCATAGCATCATGCAAATTAATTAAATCGAATCCCTATAGGTAACCAATAGTAATGAGTGATTATTCTCAGCAAGTAGCATTATTAGAATTACAACTCAATAATGACCCTAACCGATGTTTACCTGCGCAATTAGCAACTAAAGCATTAATCAAAGAAATTTGCTTATCACCAAAACCCGGATTAGTTGATATGAATAATAGTGGTGCACATCGTGATATGGATTTCCAAACCTTTATTCAAAGTATTAGTGCTATTTGTGTCTGGTTTGAACGTTTCTACCAATATGGTAAAATATCAGCTTTGCATAAAAATCAACTTTTTTTAGCTGGCATTAGACCAATTGGTATTAATTGCGAACAAGCGATGTTTAAAGCCACCAATCAAGTTAATACTCATAAAGGCGGGATATTTGCCTTTGGTTTGCTGCTCGGCGCTATTGGCAAGTTAGAGCAATTAAACTTACCAATCAATATACAAAGCATTTGTAACGAAGTTTCATCCATTTGCCAAGGCATTGTTCAAAGCGAGCTAAAACAAAATAATCTAACAAATTCTGTTGGTGAAAAGCTATTTAAACTCCATAACCTTACAGGAGCAAGAGGAGAAGCAGAATCAGGTTATGCAACAGTTAGAAATATCTCACTGCCTATCTTTCAACAAATGCAAAAGAACGGCTATGATGAAGAAACTTGCTTATTACAAGCGATGTTACATTTACTTGCTTTTAATCAAGACACTAATGTAGTTTCACGAGGTGGACTTGATGGTTTGACCTTTGTCCAAGAACAAGCGAAAAAACTCATCAAACAAGGTGGCGTAATCAATCCCAAAGTAAGAGAAAATTTATATCATCTTGATAGTGAATTAATAAAACGTAATTTAAGCCCTGGCGGATCAGCGGATTTAATTGCGATTACTTGGTTTTTGTCTCAATATAATGGATAAAACAAGACAATAAAAAGATAAGATTTATTGATATAAAAAGTAATTAAAAATAACAGAATTTAATATTTAACACTATTCTCCAATTAATTTTGGGGCTTTAATATCAGCCCCAATTAATATAACCAAAGATGAGTAATAATTATTGATTAATAAAATAACTCACCTTATGTGCTTCAGTCGGTAATGGAACTTCCCATTTATTTAATAACCGCTGAATTGCTTTATTTGGCAACGTAGTATCTCGTGCCGAATTACGGCGATACAACTCTTTTTCTGGTTGTTCAAGATAGACAATTTCCACATTCGCATGATAAGCATAAAGCAAATCGAGTGCTTTTTGACGCATTTCTTGCGATAAGTGGGTCGCATTCCAAATAAAAGGTTGTTTTGTTCTTAACCACTGTTTAACCTTTGCTAACACAAACTGAATAACCAGCCCTTCGCTTTCACCGTGCTTTAGTTTTAGCTCAGATCTAGCATCATCATAAGAAGCAACATCCCATGTTGGATAATGTTTACTCACCCAACTATTTTTACCCGATGCAGGTAAACCAGCTAGCATAATCACCTTAGATCCTTCTTGAGGATATAATGCATAATCGGGTAATACATTACTACCTCGAAAATATTCGATACGAGTATAATCATCAACAAATTGGCGAGGTTGATATAAACACCCTTCTTCAAGTGCCAATTGCCTAAAGAGTTCAACTTCATCAAGCGCTCGGCGTTTATCAGCACAAATACGACCTTCCATATCTGCTTTAGCTTGCAAACACAACATCCAAATAGACAATTGCCACGATAAGCGGTGAATTAAATATTCGGGTGATTTATTTCTTACACCATCACTTAAAGCAAAAAAAGGCACTTGATGTACACTAATGATTCGGCAGATTTGTTCCCGCAAATCAAATGGCACCCCCATTCGCCATAATAATATACGACTACGGATCTCGCCTTTTTTGGAATGCCTTGGTTGTGTAATTTTACCTGTCAACTCATCTATGACGGTGGTTTCTGGCTTAGCGATATCATGTAATAAAGCAGTCATAAATAATACAAACTGCTCATCTTCTGTTGCGTTGGTAAACTCTTCTTGCGTTAATAATGCACGCACAACCATTTGCGTATGAACCCAAACGTTCCCCTCTCCATGATGTGAGGGATCTTGTGGCGTTATTATCAAACTATTCAATTCAGGAATACAGGTTAACCATGGGCTAAAATCATCTGTTGCCAACGTACTTGCTATTTGTTGTTTTAGTAATTGGTAATTCATAATTTACCCCCGTTTAGGCATCCATTATTCCAATTCACTGTTAATTGAGGTGTATATAACTCAACACCTTGAGCCAATTGGTTTGGAATAAAAGGCTGTTCACTATGATGTTGCCCTGCATCTAAAATCGCCTGAACAAAATCCTGCCTAACCCATTTTAATCGATCAATGGTTTGTTCTTCCGATTCGATTTTAAGATATAACCCTTCCATCAAGTCAGAGTTATCGCATTGTTGCCAAGCTTTGCTTAAGTCAAGCTTTTCACGCATCACGATTTGTTCAAAGCAAGTACGCCAATTAGCGGTTTTAGCCAAAGATGGTTTGACTAACGCCAATAAATCGCTCAATTTAGAAGGTGCAATTCCTGCAAATAACACAGGCACCGATAAAACAGGACCACCAGCTAATAATTGATGTCGCTTTAGGGTAGATAAAAAACAGTTTTGTTGTCTATCCCAAATATCAAACTCACAAAAATAGTGCGGTAAAGCATCATAAAAAATAGCATGTTTTTTGTGTAACCATTCACCATAAAGGATATAGCGATCTTCTAAACGCTCAAGTAACCAACGTTCATGTACCACTGCCCAGTGTTTTAGTAGGTTGAATTGTCGTTCTCTTGCACCACCCAATAAATAGTGTCCTCGTGATTGTAATAATAATTCACCATAAGCCGAAAAACTAATTGCACAATTTGCGCCATCCAGCTTTTCTTCAACAACAATATATTTACCTGCAAGTTGGTTATAAGGACGTTGTCCATGTTCACTATCACCAACCTGTAGGCGTGAGCTTTCTAGGTGCGGTGTTCGTGGATATTTAATTAATTCTAAATTTTGAATATAAGATTCCATTGTCATAATGTTTTCTCCAAAAAAATAAGGGAAAACCGACAAGGCAAAAATCTATAGATTGAATTGCAACGAAGGGGCTTAGATAATACTAAGCAAAAGACAATATGATAGAAGATACCAAGTCGGCATTAAGATAAAGTGTTAACTACAGGCATTTTGCCACCTCGCTATAATAAAAAATTCAGGTTAAAAAAACGGCGCTATTATCAACAGTTGCTCATGCTTTGTCAAGTTTAATTATAATAAATAATCATTTATGGAAATAACTAATTATAAATTATTTGTTTTTGCAAAAAATACAAATAAAATCAACACTCTAACTGACTATTTTTGCTACAGCCCTTTATCAGCTCTGGGCTTATTCTAATGCTAGATTAATGACTATATTAACCTTTAAGTGTTGTGAAAAATCGAAATGTTTTTCTATAAAACAGCTTAGATATTCAATTGATTTTATTAAATTTTTATTGGTTATTTTTTAATGGAATTAAATAATTATAGTCCGTTTTTGGGGATTTTGTATTTAAGTAAAGTCTATGTGGATGAGGTTAAGTTTCGGACGTTTTAACCTTTGGGAAAATAAATAACGCTAGAGTCAACATCCGAAACATTACCGAACAAATTACATTTAAAACTTACCCTTTTAATGCCAACCATGCCTATGCGTAGTCGGTCGGGAGCATTTTTTGACTTTCAGTCATTAATGCAGTCATACCTGCTCAGCGTCCAACTGAGCGGGGGCTTTATTCTTTTTTATATTATCCTCTCAAGCACCATAACCACCCCCTCGCCCTAAGGATTAAGAACTAAACGCTAAGAACTAAGGTGCGGTGCAAACAGCATAACCGCTTTCGGAAACATTGTCGGTAAAGACAGAGCCATCGTACGTGTAGACATAGACCCCATTTCCACCTACTACGTCGCTCGTCCAATAGTTGAAGCTGGCGAAGCCCACATCAGCGTAGTGGGACATGTAGCCCCACTCCGTGAAAAATCCAGCACCTATGTGACGCCTGAAAACATTATTACCAGAAGACGGCGTGGCGCCTACTGTACCTCGACAATAACGTCCTGAATTCCAACCAGAACAAACCGCGTTGGTTAAATCCCTTACCCGTGGCATACGATAACCCAAACTATTACACCATGCTGTTTGATTAGAAGCGCTAGCGGTTTGAAGCCCCCGATTGACGAACCACTGCCTCAACACAAATCCATAACGAACCTCATTACCCCGACCATCACTACCGACCAACTCAAAGTCCTGTGGCAAAGATGGACTTGTAAGTGGACTTGGATTACTTGAATTTAACTGAGTACTATCAGCCCTAGGACCACTCAACGTTACCCGTGCGACAACTTTTCCTCTATCAACACCAGGAATCCAACTATCATTAGCTACTACACTTGTCACCGTAGCCGTTATTCCACCATGTGTGACCGGAGACCATGTCAACTGACTTCCATCCACCCCACCTATAAGCAAATCAAAATACAATCCATCAGCACCTGTAGTTGGAAAGTTTAATTCGTAAGATGATGGGCTTGTTGATTGAGTTAAGAAGCCCTTGTCAGGATTCCATATGTTAGCGGGGCCTGCAAAGCGGGGGGAGTCGTAAGAATCAATGCCAGTTGTTCCACCATACAACAAATTCGGCCTGACCGAACAAATACCTGCATAATCATATGGATTAATATAATAATCCACCGTTGCGCCACTAAAACTACTACTCCTTGGCACCCCATACTGCGTGCTTAATGTGCCACCTGTACTTGTTAAAGTTACCTTATAAGGTGCACTACATATACTTAATGCATCACTGCGATTAACCGTATTACCGTTTTTATCGGTAAACGCCACCGATATACTCCCCGATGCCGTTACTCCACCTACTCCCTGTCCATCCCCATCATCATCGCCCCATTTACCTTGGGTCACTAAATCATTTATATTTATTGAGTCGCTTGATGGCGGGACTATCATTTCAATATCAGCCAAAGTATCCCCTATATTCGGTAACTTGATTGGCGCTGTCGGTGATGAAGAATTATTTTGCGATGTAAATGTTCGACCATCTGATAACTTAATACCTAATAATTCCCTTATTTCAGTCACTTTAGTAACACCGCCATCAAAGGTTAAATAAGGCGCAGTACCATGAATGCGCTCAGAAGTCGTGGCCGATAATGCCTGCGATTCTAAAGAGTACGGCAATAACAACAACGGCGCTAATGCCAATGGGATTTTTGAAAATAGTTTTGTGGATAATTTCGAAAATAATTCGAGAAATAATTTGGAAGGTATAAATAAGTTTCGAGTAAAAACTTGTCGAATAGGATTATTTGATAAATTTAAGACATAGGTTTGCCAGTGCCTTGTGCCTAAAATAAAATGGTACTGCATTTCGTTTCACCTGTCAAGTAATATTTTGTTTTATTTGAATTTTTATGTTTATTCGCTTATTTAATAAGCTCACCTTTCTAAAGCGATGAAAGTATAGCCGTTTAAGGGATGATTGACTAGTTTTTTGGCGGACTTTTTTGTAAAGAAATGTAAAGATGAAAACGATTCGGTTTTATAGATAGGTTAATTTTATAATTAAAATAGGGTGTTATGTTTCCGTCATTTTGAGATTTGGTGAAATTATTAATATCTACACCTACATTCCAGCTCACCCTATTTAGTGGAATAACCTCGCTTAGCTATTGGCACATTTAAATCCCATGGTAAAGCGAGTATATTAATCTTGTGGTATTGTTAGATTTTTTGCTCTAAAAACGTTCAGGTAGAGCATTGATTTTATTGAAGTTTTTTATTTCGCTTTTTTAATTAAATCAGACAGTTATAGAGGACAGTGGTATTGTTTGAAGTAGTGGTTTTAAATATTTCTCCCTTTTGGGGAAATGAGTAGTATCGGTGGTAACATCCGATCCAAACATCCTTGTTTGGCGTACTACCTTACTCAGTTGCTGCGTATTCTAACGCCAAAATAAGGTAGATATAGGTATTTGGTTGTTATATAAGCTGTTTTTTCCTTTGTTACTAGTACCAATAACTAAAAAAAACTCAAATAGGTATGTTTTCAAAGCTAGTATTTTATCTGAAACAGATAAAATACTATTTCCCTAAACGTTTATATAGCCTTTCTGGTCGTCCAATTTTTCCATGATTAAGTTCGACTGTTAATAATTTGATTTGTACACAATATTCTAAATATCGCCTAGCGGTCGTTTTGCTAATATTGGCTTTTTCGACTATTTCGTCAACAGTGAGTGCTTTATCGGTTTGCATAAATAAGTCTTTGACTTTTTGTAGCGTGATTTCTTCAATCCCTTTGGAGTGGCGGTTCATATCAACAAAATCTTTAGTTTGCAAATTGAAAAGTTCGTCTATTTTTCGTTGATTGACATGTTTTTGTAGGCTTTGTCGGTATAAAAATAGTTCAAAACGCTCAAGCGAGTGTTTTAGCCTTTGGTAAGATACGGGCTTTATTAAGTAGTCAAAAGCGCCATAACGAATCGCTTTACTACAAGTATCCATATCACTTGCGGCTGTAATAAAAATAACATAGCAATCTAGATGATTATTTATGATGTATTCAAATAATTCTATTCCTTTGCCGTCAGGTAAATAATTATCGAGTAATATTAAAGTCGGTTTTAGTTTTTCTACCATTATTTTAGCTTCTTCTAGTGTTGAAGCTATTCCAATTACTTTAACCTTTGTATCTTTTTGAATAAACTCTGCATTTAGTTCTGCTAAAATTGGCTCATCTTCAACAATAAGCACTTTGATATTATCTTCTTGAAATTGATTCATATAATTGCCTTTTTATTATTTAGGTATAAATACAGAAAAAATTGTTCCATAAGGGGTATTATCTTCAAATGTAATATAACCATTGGCCTTTTTTATATAGGTCGAAACAAGGTGTAAACCAATACCGTGTTCTTTACCTTCTTGCGATGTGACGCCAGGTTCGAAAATTGAATCGCGAATATTTTCATCAATGCCACAGCCTTGATCAGTTACCTCTAATACAACTTCATTTGTTGAGTCGCTTAGATAGAGATAAATGGTTTTATCACCACGATCATTTTTTAAGCTAGCATTAAAAGCATTATCAAGCAAATTTCCTAAAATTGACATAAATTCTATTTCGGTGATAAGTGAAGGTAATGCATTTAATTGGCATGCTGGATCAAATACTAGATTTAAGCCAATTTCGTGTGCTTTTGAATATTTGCCAATTAATAAACCACATATAGCCGGCACATTAAAATGTTTGGTAATAAAGTCTAAATTACTTTGGTTATCGGCAGAATGCAATGCAATAAATGATTGCGCTTCATCATACCGTTTCATATATATTAAACCTGATAGCGTTGCTAACCAGTTAAGATGTTCATGCCTTAATGTGCGTAAATTATCGACATATTGCGTTACTTGCGTTAATTGCATACTTAATACATTAATATCATCAAAATTGCGAAAAGTAATTACCCAGCCTTGAATTTTATCATCAATAACCACTCGAACTCGGCTGGCAATAACAATCATGTTATTGAAATAGCATATATGATCGTGTATGTCTTCAGTTTGATTTTCTTTTTTGTAGATAAAGTCACTTGAGGTGATAAATTCGCTTAAATCATGTTTATGTAACTCGTCATCATTTATCTTAATATCTAACATTGTGCGAGCAGATTGATTAATATTGATAATTTTATAATTAAGATCAATGGCGATAACACCTTCAAAAATCGATTCCATGATCGACTTTTGGCTTTTTACCAGTAGTGCGATTGCTTTAGGCTCTAAATTGAACATCTGTTTTTTAATTGCTTTTGAAAAACAGTATGAAAAGATAAATAATGCTAAGAATAACAAGGAACAAAAAATGATAAACGGTATAAACTGTTTTATATGCAATGCATAAATACCATCAATCATATAACCGACCGAGACTATACCAATAATCTTACCGTTTTCAATAATTGGAGCTTTCCCCCTTAATGCTAGACCAAGAGAACCCTCACTAATAGTGATGCTACTATTACCGTTAAGAACCTCTTGATTATCCCCTCCTACCATGGGGGAATGTAAAGGGCTATTAGCTGTATGAAATAAACGGTTAGCATTAGCATCGCCAATAACAATATAGCTTGCATCACTTTGTTTAAATATATCTGTGATTAAATTAGCTATTTTATTTGTGTCTTTATCTTTGACATATTCAATTAAACTTGGTAAAACAGATAACTCTTTTGCTTGAATTTGCGCTTTTTCGCCCAAACTTCGATACAAATTTGTTTCAGTTGTGTTCCAAATATAGCTTTGTAATAGCGCAAGAACAATCAACGAAAAAAACAAAAGCGATAAAAAAAGCTTTGTGGTAAACGATAAGTGGATTTTTCTTCGCATTTTTGTATTTTCTTTTCAAATTAAGTTCAAATAAGTGTATCACAGCATAAAAAAACATATATCCTTTAAAACCATAAAAACCACAGTTAATTTATGATTTATATCACAAAAATTTCATTAATTTTTTGTAAATATACCCGCCAATAATTTTGAATAAATCAACTTATTTTGGAGAAAAAAATTAATGGTGAATTTTAACTCATCTGAGAAAAACATTAATGGAAAAGAATCAACGGGTAAGACTGTTACAGAAAATCTAACAGGTTGGCCATATAATTGGTGGCGTCTGATGGATAACTACAAAATTGGTGTTATCCCACTTCCATTATTTATTATCGCAGGTATTCTTATTTTCGCTGAAGTGTTAGTAACAGGTAAATTACCTAGCGAAATCGTTGTAATGGTAGTTACTTGTGCTTTTTTTGGTTTTCTATGTGGCGAAATTGGTAAACGTTTGCCGATCGTTGGAAAAATGGGAGCTGCCGCAATTTGTGCAACCTTTATTCCTTCTGCATTAGTTTATTATGGTATTCTTCCTGAACCAGTCGTTGTTGCAACAAAAAAATTCTATAAAGATACACATATTCTTTATTTATATATCTGTTGTATCATCGTGGGTAGTATTATGAATATGGATAAGAAAACACTTATCCAAGGATTCTTAAAAATCTTCGGCCCAATGGTATGTGGTGAAATCGTTGGTATGCTTGTTGGTGTCGGCGTTGGTTATTTACTTGGTTTAACACCATTTGAAACATTTTTCTTCTTAGTATTACCTATTATGGCTGGTGGTGTTGGTGAAGGTGCAATTCCACTTTCAATCGGGTACGCTTCAATCTTAGGTATGGAACAAGGTGATGCGCTTGGTCGTGTTTTACCAATCGTAATGTTAGGTGGTTTAACTGGTATTATTTGTGGTGGTATTTTAAATCGTATTGGTAAAGCTTATCCGCACTTAACTGGTAACGGTCGACTATTACCAGCAGATGATGAAGTTGCTGATAAAAAAGCAGCTAAAACTGAATCGATTATTGATGTAACTACATTCGCTTCAGGTGTATTATTAGCAGCTATTCTTTATATGGTTGGTATGATTGGTCACAAAGTGACTGGTATTCCAGCACCAGTAGGAATGCTATTTGCAGCAGTTTTTGTTAAATTAGTATCTGGTGTTTCACCTAAAGTATTAAGTGGGTCACAAGTTGTTTATAAATTTTTCCAAACGTCTGTTACTTACCCAATTTTATTTGCGGTGGGTGTTGCTATCACTCCTTGGGAAAAAATTGTAGATGCATTCACAATCACAAACCTAATTGTTATTGTTTGTACAGTTGTTAGTTTGGTTACTACTGGTTTCTTTGTTGCTAAAAAACTTGGTATGTATCCTGTTGATGCTGCTGTTATTTCTTGTTGTCAAAGTGGTCAAGGCGGAACTGGTGACGTGGCAATCTTAACTGCTGCAGAACGTATGGAACTTATGCCGTTTGCACAAATTGCAACTCGTATTGGTGGTGCAATTAATGTATCAGTATCATTACTTATTCTCGGCAATTTCTTAGTATAGATTTTACATATTAAATAACAACCTTGGTTTATACTAAGGTTGTTCATTTTTATTTAATATTTACAATTAACAAAATAGCTTTTAAGGAGTTTTCATGAAGCTTGTCAGTTATCTTGTCTCTGGTAGAGCAAGTTTTGGTCTTCTTACTCACAACGGTATTGTTGATTTAAAGCAAAAATTAGGTGATAAATATGCCGATTTAAAATCACTACTTGCCGATAAAGAAGGACTATCTATTGCCAAAACCTACCTTAATGCCCCAAGTGACATTGATGAACAAGACATTACTTATTTACCCGTTATTCCAAATCCAAATAAAATCTTGTGTGTTGGTATGAACTATGCCGAAAAACGAGCAGAATTTAATGAAACCAGTTCAGCACCAACGCTTTTTGTTCGTTTCCCTGATTCTCAAACAGGTCATAAAACCAACATTATTAAACCAGCTATTACTAATGAGTTGGATTATGAAGGAGAATTAGCTATTATTATAGGTAAAGCTGGTTTTCGCATTAAGCAAGAAGATGCGTTATCATATGTAGCTGGCTATAGCTGTTATATGGATGGTTCTATTCGCGACTGGCAATATACTTGGTTTACCGCAGGTAAAAACTGGCCTAGCACTGGTGCTTTCGGTCCATGTATTACAACAAGCGATGAAATTCCTGATCCAAAAGTATTATCTTTAACTACTTATTTAAATGGCGAACAAATGCAACATGATTCAGTTAAAAATCTTGTGCATACTGTGCCTGAATTAATTTCTTATATTAGTACTTTTACACGTTTATCTCCAGGTGATGTTATTCTTACTGGATCACCAGGTGGAGTTGGTAAAAAACGTAATCCTCCAGTATTTATGAAAGATGGCGATACAATTGAAGTCGAAATTACAGGAATTGGTCGACTAACTAATTATGTAGTAGCTGAATAGAGGTAAATTTATGTACGATTTAGTTGATTATGCCGTTGTTGATATTTCTAAAGCAGAACAAGATTATAAAGAAGTTAAACAGTTGCTATCTCGCTCTGATCTTGATCTGGATTCACAAGTTACTGTTTTTATGGTAGCTAAAATCAATGAACAAATTATTGCTTGTGCAGGTATTGATCGCAATATTATTAAATGTGTTGCTATTGATCCTAATTATCGTGGCAATCAACTAAATCTAACCTTGATGGATCATGCAATAAAATATGCCAATGAAAACGGCTATTTTCATCTTTTTCTATATACAAAACCCGAAAATATAGATTTTTTTAAGGGATGTGGGTTTTATCCTATTGTTGAAATAACAGATCTTGTTGTCCTAATGGAAAACAATCCAGTTGGAATAAGGCAATATTGTAAACAACTAAGCACGCAACAAAAAGAAGGGAGCAAAATTGGTAGCATTGTTATGAATGCTAATCCTTTCACTAAAGGCCATCAATATCTTATTCAATATGCTGCAAGTCAATGTGATTGGTTGCATGTTTTTGTTGTCAATGAAAATGCATCGCTATTTTCATTTGATACACGTTTGAAGTTAGTTAAAGATGGTACTAAACAGATACAAAATGTGACGGTACATGCAAGTTCTCCTTATATTATTTCAAGAGCAACATTTCCAACTTATTTTCTAAAAGATAAGACAAAAATCGATCAGGCCTATATGGGTATCGATCTGCTTATATTCCGAAATTATATTGCTCCAGCGCTTAATATTAACTATCGATTTGTTGGAACTGAACCCTATGACGAAGTAACGAAGGCTTATAATGAAGCGATGTCTTATTGGCTTGAAGATAAAGCAGTTAGTAATCACTCCGCAATTACCTTTGTTGAAGTTCAACGAATAACCGAAGGTGATACTATTGTATCAGCTTCATTAGTAAGAAAATTATTGGCATCAGGGCAGTATGAAGAGGTAAAAAAACTAGTTCCATCTACTACATGGGATTACCTTTCAGCTAATTTGGATAAATTTAAAATTTAATACGTTTTAAAAGGTAAAAAAATGAAAATACAAAAAGAAGCCATGGCGGGGACTCTTGAATCTAGCGATTTGTTAGTCAAAGTCATGCCAAACACGGGAATTGAAATTGTTATTAATAGTGATGTTAATAAACAATTTGGCGATCAAATCCGTGCGGTTGTTAATCAAACTTTAAATGAGCTTAATGTAACCGACGGTTTAATCATTATTGATGATAAAGGTGCACTTGATTGCGCTATTAAAGCTAGAGTTCAATGTGCAGTTTTACGTGGCGCAGAAGAAGAAAACTTAGATTGGAGTAAATTACTATGAAAAAATTACGTCGAAGTATGCTATTTCTTCCAGGTGCAAACGCCGCTATGTTATCAACTTCGTTTGTTTATAAGCCTGATTCAATCATGTTCGATCTTGAAGATGCCGTTTCAATTAAGGAAAAAGATTCAGCACGTTTATTAGTTGCACAAACTTTACTTCTTCCTGTTTATAAAGAGCACGGGATTGAAACAGTAGTACGAATCAACGCACTTGATACTCCATTTGGTTTAAAAGACCTTGAAGCAGTTGTAAGAGCGGGTGTTGATGTAGTACGTTTACCAATGACTAACTGTGCTGAAGATATTCATGAGTTAGAAGCCCATGTTGAAAGAATCGAAAAAGAGTGTGGGCGTGAAGTTGGTAGCACTAAATTAATGGCTGCAATCGAATCTGCTCAAGGTGTTGTTAATGCCGTTTCTATCGCTAAATCTTCTCCACGTTTAATCGGTATTGCGCTAGCTGCATTTGACTATCTTGTTGATATGCAAACTGAACGTGGCGATGGTACAGAATTATTCTATGCTCGCTGTGCAGTATTGCATGCAGCACGTGTGGCTAAAATTGATGCTTTTGACGTTGTTTACTCTAATGTTAATGATGATGAAGGTTTCTTGAAAGAAGTCAGCTTAATCAAAAAATTAGGTTACAACGGTAAATCGCTCATTAATCCTAGACAAATTGACCTGCTCCACAATGCTTATGCTCCAACAGCAGCTGAAGTTGAACATGCTCAAAAAGTAGTTGAAGCAGCAGAAGAAGGAGAAAGAAAAGGCCTTGGCGTTATTTCTCTAAATGGCAAAATGATTGATGCACCGATTATTGCTCGAGCTAGAAAAGTTATCGAGTTGGCTAAGTATTCTGGTGTACGTAAAGAAATTTGATAGGATTGAAAAATGACTACTTCTATAAACAAAAAAATTGATGATTTGCTTAAACAGCACCCTGATCTCAAGAATATTAAGCCTTTTGTTGATGCTAACGCAACAACTCCATATTTAAAAGATGAGTCTAAATACACGCGTAAATTGTGTGATTCTATTGAGCAAGCAATTAAAAAATGTGAATTGCGTGATGGAATGACTATCTCTTTTCACCATGCATTTCGTGAAGGCGATAAGGTTATCAACAAAGTTGTTGAGACTATCAGTAATTTAGGCATTAAAAATTTGACGCTAGCTTCAAGTTCTTTATTAAGCTGTAACTCAGCGTTAATTCCTCATATCGAATCTGGTGTAATTACTAAAATTTATACCTCTGGTTTACGTGGTAAATTAGCCGATGCGATTTCTCACGGTTTAATGGAAAACCCAGTCCATATCCATTCTCATGGTGGGCGTGTAAAACTGATCCAAAGTGGTGAAATTAACATTGATATCGCATTTTTAGCTGTATCAACCGCTGATGAACAAGGTAACGCTAATGGTGTATCAGGAAAATCACAATGTGGTGCTCTAGGTTATGCTATGGTTGATGCGCAATTTGCTAAAAAAGTTGTACTATTAACTGAGGATATTGTTGGATATCCTAATCATCCAGCAAGTATTCGCCAAGATCAAGTTGATTATATTGTTAAAGTTGATGAAGTGGGTGACCCAACTAAAATTAGTGTGGGCGCAGCGCGTATAACTAGCAATCCACGCGAACTGATGATCGCTCGTTATGCAGCTGATGTTATTGAACACTCTGGTTATTTTAAAGATGGTTTTTCAATCCAAACTGGTTCTGGTGCATCGTCAACTGCAGCAACTCGTTTCCTTGAAAATCGCATGCGTGCGAAAAATATCACTGCATCATTTGCTTTAGGTGGTATTACAGCAAGTATTGTCGATCTTCACGAAAAAGGATTAGTTAAACGTTTATTAGATACTCAAAGTTTTGACGGCACTGCGGGGCAATCTTTAGGTAAAAATAAAGATCATATCGAAGTTTCAACTAATGTTTATGCAAATCCTGCCTCAAAAGGTGCAAGTGTTGATGAGCTTGATATTGTTATTTTAAGTGCGTTAGAAATCGACCTTGATTACAATGTTAATGTATTAACTGGTTCTGACGGTGTAATGCGCGGTGCTTCTGGTGGTCACTGTGATACAGCTGCTGGTGCAAACTTAACAATTGTTGTTGCGCCACTCATTCGTAGCCGTATTCCAACAGTAATTAAAAAGGTAACAACATTAGTTACTCCTGGTGAGAGCGTTGATGTGCTAGTCACTGACCATGGTATTGCTGTTAACCCTAATCGTCCAGAAATTGCTGAACGTTTAAAAGCAGCTAACTTACCAATTATGAGCATTGAAGAGCTTTATCAACGTGCTGTGTCTTTAACTGGTGAACCAAAACCAATCGAATTTAATGATAAAATCGTTGGTATCGTACATTTCCGTGATGGCTCTGTTATTGATGTCGTACGCCAAGTTAAAGATTAATTTTAATCTTTATTAATATAGTAATAGCCTGACATGTAAAAGTGTCATGCTATTACTTTTCTATTTGATGAAAAAAATGCAAATTAAATTTGATGATGGCACTCCTATTACCCTTGAGCAAATGCTACTAGCCAAGGAAAAGCGAGTTGAAAACCAAAAGCATGCAATGACATGCTATAAATATCCAATCATATCATTAAGCATAGTTATTCCTGGTCCTATAAAAAACAGTAGCGGAGCCCGTTATCTTTTTGACGAAGCAATTAAAGCTTTACATCTCTGTTTTTTACAAAACGATATAACAATAATCAATGAAGATCATTTCCATTACATTACTGGTTCAGAAGCAATCATAGCAATTAAATGTTCAGCTAAAACCCTTAAAAAATATTGTATTGAAGTCGAAAATAATCATCCCTTAGGGCGTTTGTGGGATATTGATGTTATTGACATTGTTACACAAAATAGCCTGTCACGTTCTCAATTCGAAAATCAACCAAGACAATGTTTGGTCTGCAATGAAGAGGCAAAAATTTGTGGTAGAGCTAAACGGCATTCAATTGATGAAATTTTTACCGCGATAAAAAAGAAAATAGAAAATTTCAGAAAGAATAAAACATCACTTTAATAAAAGTGCAAATAATAGGTTGATGAAATAACATTACAGCATTATATCATCAATCCTTTTTAATCTAAAAATTCAATTAGATTGTTTCAAGTGCCTGCTGTAAATCAGCTAGTAAATCAGTAATATCTTCTAAACCAACTGAAATACGTAATAGCTGATCTGAAATACCCGCTGTTTTTCGTGCTTCTGCACTAATACCTGAATGTGTCATTGTTGCTGGGTGGCAGACAAGACTCTCAACGCCACCAAGTGATTGAGCTAATGTAATAATTTTAAGCGCTTTTAAAAACTTAGGCATTACATCGGCATTTCCAACCAGTTCAAAACTTAGTAACGAGCCAAACCCTTTTTGTTGTTCTTTAGCAATATCATGCCCAAGATTAGATGGTAAAGAGGGATGAAATACTTTTGCTATTTTTGGGTGATTAATAAGAAACTCAACAACTTTTTGGGCATTTTCTTGTTGCAAATTAACACGTGCAGCAAGAGTTCGTAACCCACGCAATAAAAGATAACTATCAAATGATGAAGTAAGCGTACCAATATTGTTGGCCCACCATAAAACATCTGTAGCAAGCTGTTGGTCTTTGAAGACTAAAATTCCCGCTAATAAATCCGAATGCCCATTTAAAAATTTGGTACAAGAATGGCTGACTATATCAGCGCCAAGCTCCAACGGTTTTTGTAAAATTGGCGTCATAAATGTATTATCTACTAAAACCAAAGATCCAACATCATGTGCTTGTTGGGCTATTTTCTTGATATCAACAACACGAAGTAATGGGTTACTTGGTGTTTCAATCAATACTAATTTAGGATGTAAATTAAGTGCTTCTTGTAAAGCTATTGCATCGGACTGATCAACAAATTTCACTTTAAAATAGCCTTTTTGGCTTAGACTATTAAAAAGTCGATAGCTGCCGCCATAACAATCATGAGGAGCAACAACTAAGTCATTTGGCGCTAATAAAGCAACACTGATAAGGTGAATTGCTGACATACCACAGTTTGTTAAGATAGCATCGGCACCACCTTCTAATTTTGCAACAGTTTCTTCTACTAATCGCCGACTAGGATTCGCTTTTCGTGCATAATCAAACTTTCTTGGTTTTGCAAATTCTTCATAACGATAACAAGTAGATGGTGTAATAACAGGTACGACACTACCATATTGCTCATCAGTATTAATCCCACCACGAACAGCTATTGTTCCTTGGCTTAAATTGTTGGTTTGACTAACCATAATAATATTCCTCTAAATAATACTTTACTTACTTCAACAACAGATTGTATAAGAATAACACATTCAATAAGGACGTCAACATGTCTAGACGTCTAACTATCTTGGTGTGTAGATTGCAGAAAAATAAAAAAAACGTTAGAATTGCCCACATTATTTGTGATGTAATTTGGTGACAAGATGATGGAATGGAATGGCGAATATATAAGCCCTTATGCTGAACATGGTAAAAAAAGCGAACAAGTAAAAAAAATTACAGTATCAATTCCGTTGAAAGTTTTAAAAATATTGACTGATGAACGCACTCGCCGACAAGTCAATAATTTACGTCATGCAACAAATAGTGAATTATTGTGTGAAGCCTTTCTTCATGCTTATACCGGTCAACCTTTACCTTGTGACGATGATTTACAAAAAGATCGTGAAGACGGTATTCCTAAGCAAGCTAAAAAGATGATGCAAGATTTAGGTATTAATCCCGATTTTGATTGATTATTAACTAAAAAACTAATTTTGCAAAACAAAAGGCGCTTATGCGCCTTTTCTATTATTATTAATTTTGGGACATGGTTTTCCGAAAAATTATTTTTTACCGCCAACCATAGCAAAACGTTGTTTGAACTTATCTACACGTCCACCAGTTGCAACATCACGTTGTTTACCAGTATAGAATGGGTGACATTCGCCACATACGTCAAGATGAATATCATGACCAACAGTAGAATGGGTTTTAATAACGTTACCACAAGAACAAGTTGCTGTAATTGCAGTATATTCTGGATGAATACCTTCTTTCATAATGAACCTCTAAAGTTTTTCGTATCGCTATATAAATGGCCATAAAAGCAAAATCTATACACCATACGAGTGTTAAAAAAACATGATAAGACAGCAGATTATACGGCCAATAGTCGAGTTAATCAAGAAATAAAAGAACAATTAAACAGGTAATTGACCTATTGTTAATTGCAGTTCAATCTTTTCCCCATTTCGCTGAACTATAATGGGGACAATTGTACCAGGTTTCAACTCAGCTATTTGATCCATTGTTTCAACAATTGATTTAACAGGTTTATTATCTACCATAATCAGAATATCATTAGCTTGTATTCCCGCTTGTAATGAAGGACCTTCCGCTCTGGTGACTAAAATACCTAACACCACTGGCATATCACTTGGATTTTGAGTTGGTGCAAATTCTAATCCATCAATTCCTATATATCCTCTAATAACTTTTCCATCGCGAATTAATTTATTCATGATTTTAACTGCTAATGCAGTTGGGATAGCAAATCCGATTCCTTCAGGAATGTCATTTCCTAGATTTTTTGCAAAGGTAAGAGTATTAATTCCCATTAATTCACCTTTGCTATTTACTAGCGCTCCGCCTGAATTGCCATGATTTATTGGTGCATCAGTTTGAATAAAATTTTGCCTTCTGTATGGGCTCAATCCATCACGACCTGTAGCACTGATAATACCTTGTGTAATAGTTTGCCCTATATTGTAAGGGTTCCCTATGGCTAATACGACATCACCAATTTTAGGTTCGCGTTGAGGATTTATCAATATAGTGGGGATATTTGAAGCCTCTATTTTTAATACCGCTAGATCAACAAGTTTATCTGAGCCTACAGATAAAGCTTCAAATATTCGTCCATCTTGCAATGCGACGATAATTTGTTCTGCATCTTCAACTACATGATAATTAGTAACAATATACCCATTCCCATTCATAATTACTCCAGAACCGAGCGGAGTTATTGGACTATCTTGTGATTCCTGAGAAAAAGAATTAATTGAGCGGCTATAAATATTAACTACTGCAGGGGCTGCTGTTTTAACAGCACTAGAAAAACTTAATGGATCATCATGAAAAATTGAAGTTGGAAAATTTGATTGGTTTCCTTTTTGTAAAGAAGGAAAAATAATCAATAACACAATAGCTAAAACCGTTCCAATTAATATTGACCATAGAATTTTTTTGAGCATTAGTTTCAGAATTGTAATGGGAAGAATAATGAAGATTTTAACACATCTATATAAAGGTTAAAATTAAAGTTTTCGTCGATGCTAAAGCATCGACGATATAAAAAATGACTAATTATCGTAAAATTAAATATAAACGACTATCACCACGAATTATATTTAATGCAATTACTGATGGGTGACTATCAATAATTTTTCTAAGATCTGCAATATTAGTTACTCGTTCTTTATTAACTCCAGTAATAAGATCTCCCTCTTGCAAACTGAGTCGAGACGCAGGCGAATTTTTAGCAATACTTTCTATTAAAACACCTTTTTGGCCTTTAATTTCACCATTGCTAAGCGTTGCACCATCAAGAGCAGAATGTAGCGATTTCGCATCCGTTGTTGTCTCGTCGCTATTTTTTAGTTTTACATCGACAGATATTGTTTTGCCATCTCGAATTAAACCTAGCTTAACAGTTCGCCCTGCTCCAGTTGTCGCAATTTTTGCACGTAGTTCAGCAAAACTATCAATTGGTTTACCATCCATCGAGACAATAATATCGCCTGATTTAATTCCTGCTGCTTGTGCGGCTGAATTCTCAATAACTTCACTAACAAAGGCTCCTTTTTGAACATCAACATCAAACGCTTTTGCTATATCCGATGTCAATTCATTACCTTTGATACCAAGCACGCCACGTTTTACTTCACCAAATTCTATAAGCTGAGAAGTTAAACTTTTTACCATGTTACTAGGAATTGCAAATCCTATCCCTACATTACCACCACTTGGAGCAATAATTGCGGTATTTATACCAACAAGCTCACCATTTAAATTCACAAGTGCCCCACCAGAGTTACCTTGGTTAATTGAAGCATCTGTTTGAATGAAGTTTTCAAAACCATTCATATTAAGTCCACTACGAGCTAAAGCTGAAATAATCCCTGAAGTAACAGTTTGACCAATGCCAAATGGATTACCAATAGCAACAGCATAATCACCAACACGTAAATTATCAGAATCTGCTAATTTAATAGCTGTTAACTTTTTGGCATCATCGATTTTAAGTAATGCTATATCACTTTGTGGATCCTTACCGATTAGTTTTGCTTTAAATTCATGCCCATCGTTTAGAGCAACCGTAATTTTATCAGCACCATCAATAACATGATTATTCGTAACAACATAGCCTTTTTCTGCATCAATAATCACACCAGAACCTAAACCTGTAAACGCCCTTGATTGGCTATCTGGATAACCAAAAAAACGTCTAAATTCTTCTGGCATGTTATTTTGCATTTGAGCTGTTCCTTCAACTTTAATACTAACAACTGATGGTAATACAGTTTCAAGCATAGGCGCCAAACTTGGCAGTTGCGTATTATTATCGGTTGAGGCAGGAGGAAAAGCTGCATAAGTATTCGGAAGTACAGATAAACTTATTCCTAAACTTAAAGCTAAAATACTTAATAATTTTTTTTGTTGTTTTAATGAATTAATCATCTCAGAACTCTCGCTTTTACAAAAATTTACACTCTATAAAATTGCTTGAATATTAAGTAACGGAGAATAAAATCATTGGTTAAGATTTATTTTCATCCGTTTTAAATAAACCTGAAGAATCATCAGAATAATCTCTAGGCTGCTTATCAAGCGTAATTTCTTTTGTTTCGTTAGAATCTGTATTTGAATCAAAATCTAAAGATTGAATATTACCACTATCCATAAATTGACTGGAGTTTTCAGCCATATGTTGATAAAGGCGACGAAAATCTTTAGCCATATTATCCAATATTTCTGCGCTATGTGAAAAATGTTTAGCAATCATTTGTTTTTGGGCTATTAATTCATCTTTTGTTTGATCTAACTCTTGTTTAACTTTGGCATATTTACGTGCCTTAGGACTAATAACACTAATAAAAATGAAACAAATAATAAAACCAATCACAAATCCAATTATAAGATAAGTAAGCATACCTTTATCCATTATTCACTCCTTATATCTTTAAGATATATAATTTTATAAAATTGAAGACTAATTATCAGCGCTTATTTTGCATGGTTAGCAAGTTTTATCAATTGTTTTTTTAACTTGTCTGGTGCATTTTCTGCTAATGCAGATAGAAACATTGCGCTTTTTTGTGTCATCACACTTGAAGCTAAAGATGACTTATCACTTTGATAATTGCTCTGTGACCACCTCACTGAAATATCTGGATTAATCTGATATTGAATAGAAGATAAGGATGGTAAAATAATTTTTCGTATTTCAGAAATTAAATTGCTTTGTTCATATTTCAATCTAGTTAACCAACAAGCTGAGCTAACCTCTAAAATCAACACACCTTGGCGATAGTTAGCAACTCGGCATTGTTGATTTAATGGTGAAGGCAATAAATCATAAACAACTTTAGCTAAAGAGCATAATGCATTAGTTCTATCTTGAATCTTAGACAGAGAAGAGGCTTGTGTCAAAATTGACGTCAACATTTGTGGTTCGTTATAACGCATAATTATGCCTTTTATTAAAAAATAGTAATAACTAAAATGCAAAAATATTTTCCACCAATGTTTAAGTAATTTATCTTATTTGAATGAAAAAGTCCCTTAAAAAAAGAATATTTTCACTTAATTAACACTTTATAAAAAGTTCACAAATAACTCAAAATTAGAAGAACAAAATAAAAAACTGGCAAATACTATTAATATAATATCTGCCAGTTTTATAAAAATAAAAGCTAATTATAAAGGTTAGCTTTGATTATTCCACTTATTTTCTCTAATAAAAGTCCATAAAACAATAGCACAAATAGCATAGCCTAGCCTCAATCCAATAGTATCAATAAAAAGATTATAATTGGTTGACCAATTGTATAAGTCAACTGGAAGGCACTTACTACCTCAATTCAGTTAATATTAGAAAAATATTTAAAATAATTGTTTTATATCTTAGTAAACACTTTATCGTAATACAGAAAATGCTATTAATGTATAATAATTTTGACATTACATTCTTTTAAGCGCTATATTGAATGTGATCTTTTCTACATCTATATCGTTAAGCAGTTTTTTTAAAGCAGTTTAAATTTCAAGGAGATGTAATATGAACATTTTAAATAACATTTTTTCCAAAGTATTTCCAAGTGCTCAAGCAACAGTAGATAATGCAGTTGATGCTGTGAAGGATAAAGTTGAAAATATCACCGCATCTGTTAAAAATACAGTATCGAGTGGCTCAGAGAAAGTCCAAGATAAAGTAGAGCAAAGCGCATCTGCAACTAATGTTGATGTTTCCTCTATTCTTGAGAATTTAGCTAAAAAGCACCCTGAAACGCTTAATTGGAAAACATCTATCGTTGATCTATTGAAATTATTAGGTATAGATAGCAGTTTAGATGCACGGAAAAATTTAGCGAAAGAACTGAATTATCCAGGCAATACTGATGATACCGCAGCAATGAATACATGGTTAATTAAAGAAGTAATGAAAAAAATTGCTGAAAAAGGTGGTAATGTAACCCATCTTTTTTCTTAAAAGAGTATATTAAGACAATTAAATCCACCTAATATTTTAGGTGGATTTTTTTATTAAAGTGGATATTTATTGATTTTTACGTTATTGAAACATTCAACAATTTAACTAAGCTTTAAAAGCATGTAACTTGTTCATTGCAACGTCTATCCCATCAGACAATAAGATATCTGTACAACGCAAAGATTCGTCAATAGCTTTATCAATTAATTCCTGTTCAGGTTTAGATGGCTTATTTAAAACATAACCAACAACTTTATTTTTATCGCCAGGATGTCCAATACCAATTCTTAACCGATAAAAATTTAAATTATTTCCCAATTTACTAGCAATATCTTTTAGCCCATTATGCCCACCATGACTACCACCAAACTTAAGTTTAGCTATTCCGGGATTTAAGTCGAGTTCATCATGTGCAACTAAGATCTCTTCTGGCTTTATTTGGTAAAATGTAGCCATAGCTTGAACAGCTTTACCACTTAAATTCATGAAAGTAGTTGGAACTAATAAACGTACATCATGACCTGAAATGTTGATTCGTGATGTGTAACCAAAAAATTTTTGTTCATTTTTTAATGATTGATTATAACGTTCAGCCAATTGCTCAACAAACCACGCACCTGCATTGTGCCTTGTTGCTGCATATTCATTTCCGGGATTGGCGAGTCCTACAATCAGTTTTATCGTTGTCATAATATTTTTATTGTCACTAGATTTTATCGATAAAAATGCCCCAAAAAAGGGGCATTATACCAATGATAAAATAGGTTATTGATGGAACATTGCTGAAATTGATTCTTCGTTACTAATTCGACGAATTGCTTCAGCAAGCATACCTGATAATGTTAATTGGCGAACATTTTTCAATGCTTTTACTTCAGCCGTTAATGGAATTGTGTCACAAACAACAATTTCATCAATGGCACAGTTTTTAATATTACTTACTGCTTTACCTGAAAATATCGGGTGGGTAGCATAAGCAAATACTCTTTTGGCACCTCGAGCTTTTAAAGCATCAGCTGCTTTACAAAGTGTTCCAGCAGTATCAATCATATCATCAACTAAGATACAATCTCTATCAGCAACATCGCCAATAATATTCATCACTTCTGCTTCATTGGCACGTTGACGACGTTTATCAATAATTGCCATATCAGTATCATTAAGTAGTTTAGCTATCGCACGAGCACGCACCACTCCGCCAATATCAGGGGAAACAACAATTGGGCGATCAAACTCACGTTGTAGCATATCTTCTAAAATAACTGGGCTACCAAATACATTATCAACAGGTACATCAAAGAAACCTTGAATTTGTTCGGCATGAAGATCAACGGTTAAAACCCTATCGACACCAACAGTTGATAGAAAATCAGCAACAACTTTAGCAGTAATAGGGACACGAGCCGAACGAACTCGACGATCTTGCCTTGCATAACCAAAATAAGGAATAACAGCAGTAATACGACCAGCAGATGCTCGGCGCATTGCATCGATCATAACTAATAATTCCATTAAATTGTCATTGGTAGGGGCACAAGTTGATTGAATAATAAAAACATCTTCACCACGGACATTTTCATTGATTTGGACATTAACTTCACCATCACTAAAACGGCTTACCACAATGTCACCAAGAGAAGTATAAAGACGATTAGCTATACGTTTTGCTAGTTCTGGTGTGGCATTACCAGCAAAAAGCTTCATATCAGGCACGAGAAATCCTCAAGCATGTATTCATGATTACTTTATTCGTAATCGGTTAAACTGGGGCTATAATTATATAATCATTTATTGATTATGCTCAACTACAATATAAAAATATATTGAAAATATTTGATATATTTTTATAAATCATTAAATAAAACAATTTGGCCATAAGATGCTTTTGCTGTGAACTCAAAATCGAGTAAACTAACTAACAAACCATTCTTTGGCTTTAATAAATTCCACAACAAAAGTAGATAACGTGATGAACGAACAATTAAACTCAGATAACGAAAATATCAAATCTAAAAGAACCATTCGTAGTTTTGTTTTACGGCAAGGTCGTTTAACAAAAGGCCAAGAACAGGCATTAATAAATTTATGGCCGGTATTTGGTATTGAATATGATGTAAATTCACCAATGGTTTTTGACTCTAACAAACAGGCTATTCTTGAAATTGGATTTGGTATGGGTGCTTCGTTAATTGAAATGGCTAAAAATGCACCTGATAAGAATTTTTTAGGAATCGAAGTTCACAAACCCGGTGTTGGTGCTTGTTTGATGGCAATTGAAGAAAATCAATTATCAAACTTAAAAGTGATGTGTCACGATGCTGTTGAAGTATTAGAAAATATGATCCCTAATCATACATTAGACAAAGTACAAATTTTTTTCCCTGATCCTTGGCATAAAGCAAGACATAACAAGCGCCGCATTATTCAACCCCAATTTGTACAGTTAATTCGACAAAAATTAAAATTAGGTGGAATTTTGCACCTAGCTACCGATTGGCAACATTATGCAGAACATATGTTAGAGGTTTTAACCCAAGCTGAAGGTTTTGAAAATTTATCACCAAGCGGTGACTATATTCCGAGACCTGATGATAGACCAATTACTAAATTTGAAAAACGAGGTCAAAATTTAGGCCATGGCGTTTGGGATCTTCAATTTGTAAACAAATAATTATGCTAAGGAGCCACTATGCAAAATCAAACCATCGATCTACTTTGTCGACACCGCTCTATTCGTGCTTATAAAACAACTAGTTTAACTCAAGAACAAATAGCGTCTATAGTTCGATCAGCACAGTCGGCTTCTAGTTCTAACTTTATTCAATGTTCGACAATTATACGTATTACAGATCCTCAAAAACGCGAAAAACTAGCTCATTATGCTGGTGATCAAAAATATGTTAACCAAGCTCCTGAATTTTGGGTATTTTGCGCCGATTTTAATCGTCATTTTCAAATTGATCCAACACTCAATCTTGGCAAAGCAGAGCAGTTATTATTGGGCTGTGTTGATACAGCAATTATGGCTCAAAATGCAGTAATAGCGGCTGAATCCTTAGGACTTGGTGCTGTGTATATTGGTGGACTGCGAAATGATCTTGATAAAGCAACCCAATTACTTGAGTTACCAAAATATGTTCTTCCTCTTTTTGGGCTTTGCCTTGGTTACCCCGATCATAATCCAGAAATAAAACCAAGGTTACCTAAAGAGCTTCTCTTTTTTGAAAACCAATATCAACCACTTAATCATGCAACTTTAGCAAAATATGATACCCAAATAGGTGATTACTATCAAAACCGTAGTACTAATCAAAAAACCGGTGGTTGGAGTGATAAAATTGCAAATGCAATAAATAATGAACAACGTGATTTTATTTTAGATTATTTACATAAACAAGGATGGATCACAAAATGAAAAATAACCATTACCAATTAGATAAAGTCGTTATACTTAGCCGTCATGGTATTCGTACGCCATTGCAAAATACTTTGCAGTTTTTAGAAAAAGTGACTCCCTTTAAATGGCCTAAATGGGATCATCCATATGGTTATTTGACCACTCGTGGTGGAATATTAGAAGTTTATTTTGGCCGCTATTTATCGACTTGGCTTGAAAAACACAATATAAAATTATCAAAACATAATACTGAATTATTCGTGTATTCTAATAGTTTGCAAAGAACTGTCGCGACCGCTCAATTTATGACAGCTGGTGCCTTTGCTGGGTATGATATTCCTATTCATCATAAATATGCCATTGAAAAAATGGATCCGATTTTCGATCCTAGCTTGCAAGACGATTCAACTGAGTTTAAAAATGCGGTATTGCGTGATATTGAAGAAGCTGACAAAGCAGCCAATATTTTTAAAAGCCTAGCACCAGCTTATGAAATCCTTTCCGATATTTTAGATTAAAAGCATTCAAAATTATATGCTGAATATAAATGCGATTTAGCCGATATTCCATCCGAACTTTATTTTAAAAAACATGAAGAACCAGCACTCCTTGGACCACTTGCGATAGGTATTTCAGCCGTTGATGCATTCTTATTGCAATACTATTCAGCCTTTCCAAAAGAACAAATTGCATGGGGTAGACTAACTAGCCAAGAACAGTGGCAACAAATTAGCGCAATTCGTAATCAATATATAAATTTAGTTTGCCATTCTAAGACACTTGCCAAACATTCAGCGGCACTTATTATCAACATGATAAACGATCTTATGCTACAAGATAGTAAAGTCAATTTACTTGTTGGACACGATAGTACCATCGCTTCATTACTGGGTGCATTAGACTTTAAAGACTACCAACTACCAAATCAATTTGAAATAACCCCAATTGGTGGAAAAGTAGCTTTACAGCGTTTTCGTCACCTATCTACAGGCGAATACTTTTTTAAAGCCGAATATATTTATCAAAGTTTTGAACAACTCCATAACGGGCTAGCACTTGATGACAATAATTTACCACAACATTATCAACTTCATTTGGAAAATGCTTCTGTTAATAATGATGGTTATTATTATTGGTCAGATTTTGAGGAACAAATAAAATCAATTAAAACTAGGTAATTAACCATTAGGTTATCTAATTTTTCCTATCTAACTGGGATTAAACAAGTTAATAATAAAAAGTTAAGCTAATTCTAATTAATAAAAAATTCCTTGTCAAAAAGTTTCAGGTAAATATACGTTTTAGTATAAATGTCAATTATTTAGCTTACTTAAATCATAGTCAATTACAATAGACCAAATAGAGTGTAGATAGATAATATGTAATCGTTTTCAATAATTAATTGCATTTTATTTGTTTTATTTTATTTTTGTTCCAATTAATTATTTTAAACCTCCTATCTAGTAGATTACCGATCTTCAATTTGCACTATTGTCATCATAAAATACAAAAATTATACTCAAACACATATTTACCTGAAACTTTTTAACAAAAATTAATTTAATATCAAATGTAATCGATTTCATAAAATGTTATCTAGATCACTTTTTCAAAATTATTTTAGTGCTATTATCGCCTCAACAAATAACTTACCTATTCATATACATACAGAAGTTTTTTTAAATGATTGTGTGGTCATTTAAAGCCTAACAAAGGAAGTTCATTATGAATCAAAAAATAAAGTCATCACTAAGTAATAAGAATTATTGGATATTCAGTCTCTACTTCTTTCTGTACTTTTTTATTATGGGAGCATACTGCCCTTTTTTTCCCGTTTGGCTAAAAATGAACGGACTTGATGAGGCAAATACTGGGTACGTTTTTTCATTTATTTCACTATTTGCGCTTTTTTTTCAACCCTTGTTCGGGTTAATTTCTGATAAACTAGGATTAAAAAAACACCTTCTTTGGGTTATCACACTTCTTCTTGTACTATTTGGTCCATTTTTTATCTTCGTTTTAGGGCCATTACTCAAATTAAATGTCACCTTGGGCGCAATTGTTGGAGGGCTTTATCTTGGTATGGTATTTAGTGGTGGGGCACCAGCTATTGAAGCACTTGTCGAAAAAATAAGTCGACGTAGTGGTTTTGAATTTGGTCGCTGTCGCATGTTTGGCTGTTTTGGTTGGGCTATATGTGCTTCGTTTGTTGGAATTATGATTTCTAAAGATGTCAATGCCGTTTTTTGGTTATGTTCTGGATTTGCATTGATTCTTTTAATTTTAGTTAAAATCGCCGATCCTGCAAAAACCACAACGACTGAAGTTGTTGAGCAAATGGGATTAAATAAACCAAAGCCATTCAATCTAAAACTTGCCCTTGATTTACTTAGTATGCGTAAAACATGGTTTTTCATGCTTTACATTGTTGGGGTTGCTTGTACTTATGATGTATTTGATCAACAATTTGCAAACTTTTTCACCTCATTTTTTACTAACGAACAAGTGGGTCGTGAAGCTTTCGGCTATGTAACTACGCTTGGTGAATTTTTAAATGCCACTGTGATGTTTTTTGCTCCTCTGATTGTAATGAAATTAGGCAGTAAAAATACATTACTCATTGCTGGTGCTATCATGTCCATTCGTATTACTGGCTCAGCATTTGCCAGCACAGCTGTTGAAGTGGTGATATTAAAAACGCTACATATGTTCGAAGCACCTTTATTACTTGTCGGTGCATTTAAATATATTACTAAACACTTCCCTATTCACTTATCAGCAACTGTTTACTTAATTGCATTTTGTTTTGCAAAACAATTATCTATCATGTTTATGTCCACTTTTGCGGGGTTAATGTATGTTAAAATAGGTTTCGAAGGAGCATATTTAATCCTTGGCTTGATCGCATTTAGTTTTACGCTTATTTCATCCTTTACATTATCAGGGCGTGGACCATGGGATCTGTGGAAACATAACAACAGTGAAGAGTCTGAAAATTAGCAGACACTCACTATAACTATTATTAAACTAGATGAAGGTTTTATTATGAAAATATTAGTAACTGGTGGTTGTGGATATATAGGAAGTCACACATGTGTTCAACTAATTAAATCTGGCTATACACCAATTATTATTGATAATTTGTTTAACAGTAAAGCATCAGTACTAGATAGAATACAAAAAATTACTGGGCAATCCGTCATTTTTTATCAAGGCGATGTATGCGATGAAAAACTATTAACTAAGATTTTTTCAGAACATGACATTAAAGCGGTGATCCATTTTGCTGGTTTAAAAGCAGTCGGTGAATCAGTCCACAAACCGCTAGAATATTATGAAAACAATGTCTACGGCAGTATCGTACTTATGAAAGCAATGCGAGCTGCTGGCGTTAAACAGTTAGTATTTAGTTCGTCGGCCACTGTCTATGGCGAATTAGCCCCTGTTCCTTATGTTGAAACATTACCACAAGGTTTACCTACTAGTCCGTATGGAAAAAGTAAATTAATGGTTGAGCAATGTATTATGGACTTAGCCGTTGCTGAGCCCGATTGGTCACTAACTTTACTACGTTATTTTAATCCTGTTGGAGCCCATCCAAGTGGATTAATGGGCGAAGACCCACTTGGTGTTCCTAATAATCTTATGCCTTATATTACCCAAGTTGCTGTAGGCAAAAGAGAGTCATTAGCTGTTTTTGGTAATGATTATCCAACAATTGATGGAACTTGCGTTCGTGATTTTATACATGTTGTTGATTTGGCCGATGGGCATATCGCTGCACTCAAAACCGATCAAAACAAAGCTGGTGTGCATATTTACAATTTAGGCTCAGGTGTTGGTTATAGCGTATTACAAGTCATTAAAGCTTTTGAAAAAGCATCAGGAAAACCTCTTAATTGGCACTTTGCCCCAAGACGAGCAGGTGATTTACCAGCATTCTGGGCTGATGCTAATAAAGCTGAGCAAATATTAGGTTGGAAAACCAAACTCACGCTTGATGACATGGTAAAAGATTCATGGAATTGGCAATCAAATAACCCTCAAGGCTATCCTGATTAATAATACATTTTATAAAACATACAAAATTAACAGAAGAGGCAAAAATGGATATTTTTAACCCAGTTGACCATCCTCATCGTCGTTACAACCCATTGACCAATCAATGGGTACTTGTTTCACCACATAGGGCAAAACGCCCATGGCAAGGACAACAAGAAGTATTAAACGAAGAGCAAAAACCAAGTTATGATCCAACTTGCTTTTTGTGCCCAGGAAATAAACGGGTAACAGGAGATATCAACCCCCAATATAAGGGAACATTTGTTTTTACTAATGATTTTGCAGCATTAATGAAAAATACTCCAGAATCACCAAAAAACGCCGATCCTTTATTCCAAATGCAAAGCGCAAAAGGTACTAGTCGAGTTATCTGTTTTTCACCCGATCACAGTAAAACATTACCTGAACTTGATTTACCTGCAATTGAAGGAGTAATTAAAACTTGGATAGAACAGCAACAGGAGTTGGGTGAAAACTATCCTTGGGTACAAGTGTTTGAAAACAAAGGATCAGCAATGGGGTGCTCTAACCCTCATCCACATGGACAAGTTTGGGCAAATAGCTTTTTACCAAATGAGATTGCGCGTGAAGATCTAAATATGCGTAATTACTTTGAAAAATATCATCGCAATTTATTGGTTGATTATGCTGAAAAGGAACTTATTAATCGTGAGCGAATCGTTGTAGAAACTAAGTATTGGCTTGCCGTTGTTCCTTTTTGGGCAATATGGCCATTTGAAACATTATTATTACCAAAAATTCACATTCCACAATTAACCCAATTAAATGACAAACAACAAAGTGATTTAGCAATTGCGCTCAAAAAATTAACGAGTCGCTACGATAATTTATTTCATTGCTCTTTCCCATACTCTATGGGCTGGCATGGTGCGCCATTTATGCAAGATAAAAATGATTATTGGCAAGTACATGCACATTTTTATCCCCCTTTATTACGTTCCGCCACAGTAAAAAAATTTATGGTAGGTTACGAAATGTTAGCCGAAGTACAACGTGATTTAACCCCAGAGCAAGCAGCTGAAAGGTTACGTAACGTTAGTGATGTGCATTATAAAGACAAAAAGGATAAATAGATGAACGCATTAATCAAAGCTACTACACAAGCATTTGAATCTAAATTTGATTATAAACCCGATACACTTATACAAGCTCCCGGTCGTGTAAATTTGATTGGCGAGCATACCGATTATAATGATGGTTTTGTTTTACCTTGTGCTATCGATTATCAAACGATAATAAGTTGTCACAAACGTTCAGATAATCTTGTTCGAGTTATTGCGGTTGATTATGATAATCAACAAGATGAATTTTCTTTAGATTCTCCTATTGAAAAACATCCAGATTATATGTGGGCTAACTACATACGTGGGGTGGTAAAGCACTTAAAAAAATATACAAATAATATCCATGGCGTCGATTTTGCTATTAGTGGAAACGTTCCTCAAGGAGCAGGACTAAGTTCATCAGCATCTCTAGAGGTTGCGGTAGCTAAAATGTTCCAAGTTCTTTACAACTTAGCTTTAGATGGCACCAAGTTAGCCTTAATTGGTCAAGAGGCCGAAAACCAATTTGTTGGTTGCAATTGTGGCATCATGGATCAACTAATATCTGCCCTTGGACAAAGCCAACATGCATTATTAATTGATTGTCGTTCATTAGAAGTTAAACCAGTCTCAATTCCTAAAGATTTTGCTGTAGTTATCATCAATTCAAATATCAAACGAGGATTAGTTGATAGTGAATATAATACTCGACGTAAACAGTGTGAAGCAGCAGCACAAGCCCTTGGGGTAAAAGCCTTAAGAGACGCGTCCTTAACTGAATTACAACATATTGAAAACACGCTCGATCCAATTGTCTTTAAACGAGCTCATCATGTAATCACTGAAAATGAGCGCACACTAAAGGCAGCACAAGCTCTTACAGATGGTGATTATAAATTATTATCAAAACTCATGGCACAGAGTCACAATTCAATGCGTGATGATTTTGAAATTACAGTCCCCGCTATTGATTATCTAGTTGAAATAATTCACGGTGTAATTGGTGAACAAGGCGGTGTTCGCATGACAGGCGGTGGCTTTGGTGGTTGTGTTGTGGCATTAGTACCAAAAGATAAAGTTGATGCTGTTAAAACCGTTGTTAGCGATAGTTATGCTAAAAAATTTGGTATTAAAGAAGATTTTTATGTCTGTAAACCAAGTGAAGGAGCACACGCGATATGCCTATAACGCAAATTATTGAACTGTCCAATAAACAAGGAATGCAAATAAAACTTTCAAACTGGGGAGCTACATGGCTTTCCTGTGAATTGCCCGTTAATGGACAGACTCGTGAAGTGCTACTCGGCTGTCGCTCACTTGAACAATACCAACAACAGGATGCCTATTTAGGTGCTACAATAGGCCGATATGCTAACCGTATTGCCAATGCTACTATTAATATTGACAATAAACAATATCATCTCACTGCGAATCAAGGTGTAAATCAGTTACACGGCGGAAAATTAGGCTTCGATAAACAATTATGGTTAATTCAATCTTGCTCCGATCAGCAAGTGACCTTCCTTTTGATTTCACCTGATGGTGATCAAGGTTTTCCTGGTGAGTTGAATGTAACTGTAACGTATAAACTCACCGATGACAATCAAGTAATTATCTTGTTTAATGCAACTACAACAAAAACTACGCCAGTAAATTTGACTAATCATGCTTACTTTAATCTAGATGGTGAAATAAGCAAGAATATACTTAATCACAGATTAAAAGTAAATGCTAACTATTATTTGCCAGTTAATGCCAATGGTATCCCTAATAAGAGCTTAGCTAGTGTTGCCATGCACGATATGGATTTACGTCAACCAAAACTTTTATCGGAAAAACTGCTTGAAAGCGCAGAAAGGCAAATAACTGGTGGTTATGATCATGCTTATTTATTAGATAAAACCAAAGCGATAGCCGCTCAACTCATTTCATCTGATAAAAAAGTAACAATGAATGTTACTACAACCAAACCGTCATTACAGATTTATACAGGTAACTTTTTACAACATACACCAAACCGGCATAATGGTGAATATGGAAATTTTGCTGGCATAGCATTAGAAAGCCAATTTTTACCAGACAGCCCTAATCATCCTGACTGGCCACAACCAAGCTGCTTTTTACAACCAGAACAAATATATGAACATTACACTGCTTACCAATTTTTTATAAATCAATAAGTTGTTTGACTTAATTATTGCTGTATATTAATAATATCTAGCTTTTTCATATTTACATTACTAGAAATCTAACAAATTGAGCAAAAGAATTTTGCATGGTTAAACTAACAATCCTAAGTAAAATTAGGTATGATACAGTCATCATACCTAATGGATAATATTAAATATGAAAAGCAAAAGTTTAACTGCTATTTTCCCGGGTACTTTTGATCCCATTACTAATGGTCATATTGATCTTGTTACACGAGCTTCGTTACTGTTTCCTCGATTAATTGTTGCTATTGCCGAAAATCCTAATAAAAAAACACTCTTTAATCTAGAAGAACGCGTGAATTTAGCATCAACAGCAGTTGAACATTTACTCAATGTCGAAGTTATTGGTTTTGACAATTTGATGGCTAATTTTGCACAAACCCATAATGCCACGGTTATCGTTCGGGGCGTTCGTACAACACACGATTTTGAATACGAAAGGCAACTTGCCGAAATGAATCGTGCATTAAAATCTGATTTAGACACTATCTTTTTAATGCCATCAATTGCAATGGGATTTATTTCATCAACAATAGTGAAAGATGTTGCCTACCATGACGGTGATATAACAAATTTAGTACCACTACATGTCAAAACAGCTTTATTAAAACGCTTAACATAAATAAAAACGTCTATGGTTAATTTTTACACTCCACAAAGAAAAAAGTTCACACCACAAAAATTGACAGTAACTATTTCATCTTTAGATGCCTTTGGGCAAGGTGTGGCCAACCATAAAGGTAAAACAATTTTTGTAAAATCAGCCTTGCCTGATGAAACCGTTGATATTGAGTTAACTGAAAATAAGAAAAATTACGCTAAAGCTAAAGTCATTAGATATCATAATCAAAGCAAATACCGCGTTAAACCTCTATGTGAATATTATCAACAATGTGGAGGTTGTGAGCTACAACATATTGCACCACATATGCAACAACAAGCAAAATATAATGCGTTGATAAATCTATTACAAAAAGAAACAGGACAACCTTTATCAAATATCGTTAAAAATTCACCGCAAATTATTGCCGATCAACCTTACCATTATCGTCGACGTGCAAGACTTTCAATTAATATCGTTAAAGGCCAATTAGCAATTGGATTTCGCCAAGCAGAATCTAATCAAATAATCAATATCAAACATTGTCCTGTATTAGTTGATGAATTAGATTCATTGCTAGCACCATTACAAAGCATGCTCAATAACATAAAACAGAAAAAAGTACTGGGTCACGTTGAACTAATTTCGGTCGATAGTGGTATTATTCTTGTTTTAAGGCACACTATGCCTCTAAGCAATCATGATGTTAACCTATTAAAAGAATTTGCCGAAAATAACAATATTTCACTTTATTTTCACGGCGATGATTTAATACATATTGCCGGTAATACTGAGCATTTTTATTTAATTAATCATTTAAAATTAACATTCAGCCCTCTAGATTTTATTCAGGTAAATTGTAAAATTAATCAAAAGATGATCGAACAGGCGCTTAACTGGCTAACTTTACAACCAACAGATCGGGTTTTAGATCTGTTTTGCGGAATGGGCAATTTTTCGTTACCTATAGCAAAATTAAGTAAAACTGTAACGGGAGTTGAAGGTGTTGATACCTTGGTTGAAAAAGCAAAATTCAACGCTATATTAAATAATACTGAGATTTGTGCGGAAACTAATTTTTTAACCAGCAATTTAGATGATTCTCAACAATTTTCGATATGGAGTAAATCACAATATAATAAAGTATTATTAGATCCAGCAAGAGCAGGAGCGTTTAATGCAACAATAGAAATTGCAAAATTAGCCCCATCAAAAATTGTTTATATATCGTGTAATCCTGCTACACTAGCTCGAGATAGTAAACAACTTATCGATGCAGGATATCAAATTGCTCAAATTGCTATTTTAGATATGTTTCCGCAAACCAAACACATTGAATCAATGCTGTTGCTAATAAAATCAGGAACATAAGTTATGGTATCTATTAGAGGCGCACACCAACATAGTGAAGAACACTATTCCCTTGCTCAATTTGATGTAGAACAATGGGTAAAACAAGAATTGTTATTAACTAATCCTGCATCTTATAAGAAGTTTAGAGAAGTTTGGGATTTTTGTTTTGAAAACAGCGCAGGTGCATCAGAGCAAATTTTCTGTTTCCAAAATGCGATAGAAATGGTCGAAATTCTATCGACACTTAATATGGATATTAATAGTTTATGTGCGGCTTTATTGCTTCCTTTTGTTGATAGCAAAATTATTCGCCGAGAAGATATTCCAGAAGATTTTGATCGTGAAATTTCTCATATTATTTCTAGTATTGTTAGGATGAAAGAAATTCGCCAATTACGAGCAATTCGTAACGGCAGTGCTACTTCCGAACAAATTGATAGTATTCGCCGAATGCTACTAGCGATGGTAAATGACTTCAGAAGTGTAGTGATTAAATTGGCAGAACGCATTACCTACTTACGCAATTTAATCAATGCACCTCAAGAAGAACAGGTCCTTGCAGCTAAAGAATGTTTTAACATCTATGCGCCTTTAGCCAACCGTTTAGGCATAGGTCAATTAAAATGGGAACTAGAAGATTTCTGCTTCCGCTATTTACATCCAGATGAATATCGATTAATAGCAAAAAAATTGCAAGAAAAACGATTAGATCGTGAACTGTACATCAAACAATTTGTAAGCCATTTACAAGATTTGATGAATCAAGATCATATTCGAGCTGAGGTATACGGTCGTCCTAAACATATTTATAGTATATGGCGAAAAATGGAGCGTAAACACCTTCAATTCGAAGATCTATATGATATTCGTGCTGTGCGCATTATCTGCGATCGTATTGAAGATTGTTATAATGCATTAGGTATTGTCCACAGCCATTATAAACATATCGCAAAAGAATTTGACGATTATGTAGCAAATCCTAAACCAAATGGTTATCAATCGATCCATACTGTTGTTTATGGTCCACAAGATAAAGCAATCGAAATTCAAATTCGTACTGAAAAAATGCACAATGAAGCTGAACTAGGTATTGCTGCACATTGGAAATATAAAGAAGGCAGTACCGACAAAATGACAGCTTATGATCAACGAATTTCTTGGTTGCGTAAATTATTAACATGGCAACAAGAAATGTCGGAAAGTGGTGAAATACAAGAAGCCGTTCGTAGCCAAATTTTTGATGACCGAGTTTATGTTTTTACGCCTAAAGGTGATGTTGTTGACTTGCCTGCTAGGTCAACTCCACTTGATTTTGCTTATCATATACATAGCGATGTGGGTCACCGCTGTATTGGAGCCAAAGTAGGCGGGCGAATTGTACCATTTACCTATAATTTAAAAATGGGCGATCAAGTTGAAGTCATTACCCAAAAACAGCCAAATCCTAGTCGAGATTGGCTAAATCCGAATACAGGATTCGTTAATAGTAGTCGTGCCAGAGCTAAAATTCAAGCCTGGTTTAAAAAGCAAGATCGCGATAAAAATATCGCCGCAGGTGAGCAAATTTTACAAAGTGAACTTGAACCTTTAAACATTAGTATAAAAAGTGTCGAAAAAATCTTAATTAATAAATATAACGCTCATTCATTTGACGAGGTATTAGCAGGTATTGGTAGTGGTGATGTAAGGATTAATCAATTAGTTAATTTTATCAATGCACAATTTAATAAACCAACTGCTGAAGAGGAAGATGAAGCAGCATTAAAACAGATTGCCCAAAAAACGAATATACAATCTAAAAATACTAATAAATTCAACAACAAAAAAGGCAGTGAAATTATTATTGAGGGAGTGGGTAACTTAATGTATACCATTGCAAACTGTTGCCGCCCTATTCCTGGCGATCTAATTATGGGGTTTGTAACTCATGGGCGAGGTATTTCAATTCACCGAGCTGATTGTGAGCAATTGCAAGAACTTAAAAATCATGCGCCTGAACGTATTACTCACGCTGTTTGGAACAACAATACCCAATCAAGTTATACCATGGTGATAAAGATTGTTGCCAACGATCGAAGTGGTTTATTGCGAGATATCACCACGATTTTAGCTAATGAAAAGGTTAATGTTCTTGGTTTAATGAGCCGTTCAGATATGAAGCAACAATTAGCCACTATCGACGTAGATATGGAAATTTTTGATCAAGATTCGTTAAATCGAGTGCTCAATAAAATAAAACAACTACCCGATGTTATTAAAGCTAAACGTTTTCAAGGTTAATTAACATGTTAAATTGCCACTTTTTTAGTGGCAATTAAGTTTAATATTTATTGCTTTCTCTCTAAAATTTCAAACTGATATGAATAGCTATTTTTATCGTCAGGTTGGTGTCCTTCTTGATAAATAACTTGCCATTGCTCAGGTGAATAATCAGGGAAATGGGTATCCCCCTGTAGTTCCGCATCTATGTGCGTTAAATAAAGTCGATTTGCTAACGGTAAAGTCTGCTTATAAATATTACCACCACCAATAATAAATGCCTCATCAACATTCTGTTCTTGGGCTAACACTATGGCGGCATCAATTGATTGAACCCAACTTACATTTTGAGTTGAATTAGATTCACTTGGTGCTTGCTTTGAAATAATAATATTATGACGATTTGGTAGTGGACGACCAATAGACTCAAATGTCTTCCTTCCCATAATAACGGGTTTATTAAGTGTATTTTTTTTAAACCATGCCAAATCTGCAGGTAAATGCCAAGGCATTTGATTATTTAAGCCAATTACACGATTATCAGCCATGGCTACAATAATACTTAATATCATATCCGTTCCTTTACACATACCCTAAAGATTTTATTCGCTGATTGACATGCTCAGGAAAGATAGTTTGACTCCAAAGTCGTTCGCTTAAAGAAAGTAACGCCTCTTTTTGTCCAGCAACGATCCAATTAGACAATTCTGTAGCAACATCAGGGTATATTATTGGTTTTGGTGAAGGTAAATCTAACCAATACTTAAGTTTGATACAGTTTAAACTTTCCATAACCGTTGCCATATCAAGAGATCGTAAACATTGAGCATTATAAATTTGTTCAAATTGACCTGCCACAGGCTTAGTAAGAATCTTTTTACCAAGCGTTAATGCTTCAGAAATCAATGCAAAGCCCGTATTTGAAATAATGCCAGAGCAATTGACTAAAGCTTGCGTAAAACTATCACGACTAAGAGGTTGAAAATTAATATTACCTCGTTGCGATTCTTGCTTTATATCTGGGTGAAAACAGATAAATTGACGATCTTGAAATTGGTTTAACATACCAATGATCTCATCTATACCTTCAAACGGCAAATAAACCACAATGCTGCCATCTTCTGTTGGTGTGGCATTAAATGAATCAATCATCGGTGGCAATAACTTATGCCCAAAATGAAACCAATGCAAACCAATAGGCTTAGTAACTGGCGCATAATATTTCATAATTACATTGGCAACTAACCCATATTCTTTAGGTTTAAGATATTGGCATACGGCCTGATTACTTATACCTAAACAGTCACGTTGCTGATGATGTGCGGCCCAAGCAGTGACTGGCTCAAAATCACTAATAATACAATCATACTTTGATAAATCGAGTTCCCGCACGTCTTTAATCAGCCTGAAAGCGCGAATTCGTTGTATGGTTTTACGAAAATTAATTTTACCGTTTAGTGTTGCAAAGGTGACACCTCGATAAGTCTTATAATCACCAAAAACTTGCATATCAAAATAGTCTTTAGGATCACGTCCACTAAAAATATAATCAACATCAGCTCCAGCTTTTTTTAATGCTTTAGCTAAAGTTCTACAACGACTGACATGGCCATTTCCTGTTCCTTGAACACCAAAAAGAATCTTCATATCAATATTATTTGCCAATTATTATTGATAAATATCATACCAGAACACGTTATAATTATCTTATTTTTTTACACATTAACTTAAAATTTTAGTATTTTTAATATATTAATAGACAAGTCGACAAATCAATACAATTAAATTAAACTAGTTGTATCAAGGTGATATTTAAACTTTAAGTAGGGCTATTATTTATTTTACAAAAAATAGCGAGATATCAAGATGCCTATAACACCCAAAAATAAACCAATTTGCCTGATAATTGTATTAGCATCAATACTATTTTGGTTTAGTTATTCTTCATGGCATTTATCTAACTTACTATTATCACCAGCTTTAACTTGTCATTCTGCTCATTCCACATCTGAATTAACACCTAAACACGAATCTATTTCTAACGAGCCAGTTTTGGTTTTGCGAAAAAACACAATCATATCATCTTGTGCTTTGTTTCATCAGTGTTCAACCTGTAATATTTTAAATTCTCATTTTCCTACAAAACTTTATATTTCGTCTAGCAGTGAACGATATCTGCCCATTAAGCCTATTCTACAATATAACGAATTTATTCCAGAGTTAAGACCGCCGCAAGCTGTTTAATTGATTTATGTAAATAAAAGCAGTAAGTAACACAACACGTAATAACTGAATTATATTGATATTTGTTTTATCAGTATAACCATCAGGTTATTGTTAAACTTAACTATTTTTGAGGAACATCATGAAACGTCGAAATTTTTTGATAAATATTACCACAGCTATCGGTGGATTAGTCGCAACTAAAGCTATAGCCCAAATGGGGCACAATAATATGCATGACACAATGTGTGATACTCATTCTGATGAATGTCAAAAGGGGGATAATATGCACCAACACATGAATATGGACATGAATCACAATCAAATGCCGCAAAAACTTTTATCGACTTCAGCCCTACCACAAGGAATGGATCTACCAACTTTGACCAACTTAAAAAATGAGAGCAAGAAAAAAGGTGTTTTTGAAGCAACATTACATATAAAACCAACCAAAATTGCATTAACGCCAGATTTAACCACGGAATTTTGGACCTATAATGGAATGATACCTGGTCCGAAAATTGAAGTATTTGAAGAAGACCATGTTAAAATCACTGTAAAAAATGAACTTACTCAATCAACGACAATTCATTGGCACGGCTTGCTCATTCCATCTGATCAAGACGGCAACCCACAAAACGAAATTCCAGCAGGAGGCAGTCGAACTTATGAGTTTACCATTCCTAAAGATACGGCTGGCACTTATTGGTATCATCCTCACGGACACAATACAGTAGCCGAACAAGTTTATCGAGGTTTAGCTGGTACATTTATTGTTCGTAGCAAACACGATCCACTTGCATCGTTCCCTGAACAAAATTGGTTCTTTTCTGACTTAAAATTAACCGACAAAGGCCAAATTGCTGATAATTCAATGGTTGATTGGATGAATGGACGTGAAGGCCAATTTGTATTGATAAATGGCAGTTACCGCCCAAAAATCAAAATAGATTCAGCCACACATATCCGAGTATGGAATTCGTGTTCAGGTCGATATCTCAATCTTTCTATCCCTAACTGCGATGTCTTTTTAGTTGGCACTGATGGAGGACTATTAGCTAAACCCTACCTGCTTACCAAACCCTTATTATTAACTCCGGCTGAACGTGCTGAATTAGTCATAATACCAAAACAAACTGGTACTGTATATTTACAATCAATCGGATATGATCGCAATAAAATGGGCAATGTACCGCCAGAACAAGATATAATACTAGGTGAGTTAACACTGACTAAATCCGAGCCAATCACCTTACCAAACACATTAAACCAACTACCTAATATGGGGCCAGCTGTCGTCCATAAATTACTGGAATATACCGAAGTAATGGACATGAAAGAGCCGCGTGGTGGTGTGTTATTTTTAATTAATGGTAAACGTCATGACATGTCGCGAATTGATCTAAAAAGCAAAATTCACGATATTGAAGAATGGACAATATTTAATAACTCCCATATGGATCACAATTTCCACATCCATGGCGCACAATTTATTGTACAATCGCACGAGTTAAATGGTAAAAAAACTCAGCCTGATTATATTGCCTTAAAAGATACCATTAATTTGCGGCCACACGAAAAACTTACCATCAAAATACAGCAAAATCTTCCTGGGCTTCGCATGTATCACTGTCACATTATTGAACATGAAACAACTGGCATGATGGGGCAATTAATGGTGGAATAATATTTATTCCTTTATCCCTTTCCTTGATTCAATTTTTAGTATGGTTGGATTGAGGGAAGGTAAATTAACAAAAACTCGCTTATCATTACTGAAAAAAAGCGAGTTTTTATAAACCTATCATCTTATTAAAATTCCTTTTATTAAATTATTCCCCTTGTAATAAGGGTTTTTTATTTTGCTAAAAAATGCTAAAATGCGCAGATTATGATCGTCATCAACTATTGGCAAAAACTCAACAAACGATTGATTATCAAAACCGCTTTATCGCACTTATTATTAGGTGTGATTGCTGCTGGGTTTGGTTTATGTCAAAACGAAGTGCTTCCATCGGAATCTGATGTTTCGCACAGTGGAATTATTGCTATTACATCCATTGTACAAGATCACAGAGAAACAGCACAAAGAAAGTTACCAACACTAGCACTATCATGTTCCCCAAAACAGCATACTGTAGTACTTTTAATAACGCCCAATTATGATGATCTTTCCCATAGCAAGACAATCCGACTATCCCCTTACAACGGCATACGAGCTGGACCAAAAACTACCTCTTAGAATTTACGCACAAATAAAACTAATTTTTATTCAAGGTAAAAGCCTTAAAATCCGTATTAAAAAACAAGAGAAAAGTTATGTTATTAAAATTATTAACAAAAGTATTTGGTAGCCGCAATGAGCGCGTATTAAAAAGTATGCGTAAACGAGTTGAAAAAATTAATGCACTTGAACCAGACATGGAAGCATTAACCGATGATGAACTAAAAGCAAAAACTACAGAATTTAAAGACAGGATTGCCTCTGGAACTCAATTAGATGATATTTTGGAAGAAGCTTTCGCTGTGGTACGTGAAGCGAGTAAACGTGTATTTGGCATGCGTCATTTTGATGTGCAGTTAATCGGTGGTATGGTATTAAATGAACGTTGCATTGCCGAAATGCGTACGGGTGAAGGTAAAACTTTAACAGCGACATTACCTGCCTACTTAAATGCACTAACAGGTAAAGGTGTACACGTTGTTACGGTTAATGATTACTTAGCGCAGCGAGACGCTGAAAATAATCGTCCTTTATTCGAATTTTTGGGCTTAACTGTAGGGATTAACCTGCCAAATATGCCCACACACATAAAACGTGAGGCTTACAACGCAGATATCACCTATGGTACCAATAATGAATATGGTTTCGACTACCTACGCGATAATATGGTATTTACCAAAGATGCTCGTGTACAACGTCCATTACATTACGCCTTAGTCGATGAAGTTGACTCAATTTTAATTGATGAAGCAAGAACACCTCTGATTATTTCAGGTCAAGCGGAAGATAGTTCCGACAGATATATTAGCGTTGATAAAATCATTCCTTACTTAACCCGTCAAGAAAAAGAAGACTCTGACCAGTTCCAAGGTGATGGTGACTTCTCAATTGATGAAAAATCACGCCAAGTTAACTTAACAGAACGAGGCTTAGTTAAAGTTGAAGAATTACTGATAAAACAAGGTATCATGAAAGGTGATGAGTCACTTTATGCGCCAAGCAATATCGTATTGATGCATCACGTTAATGCAGCCCTACGCGCTCACCACCTATTCCACCGCGACGTTGATTATATTGTCAGAGATAACGAAATTATCATCGTTGACGAACATACTGGAAGAACAATGGATGGTCGACGTTGGTCTGATGGTTTACATCAAGCTGTTGAAGCAAAAGAGCACGTTAAAATCCAAAATGAGAACCAAACACTGGCTTCAATTACTTTCCAAAACTATTTCCGTTTATATGAAAAACTAGCGGGCATGACAGGTACTGCTGACACTGAAGCATTTGAGTTTAACCAAATTTATGGTTTAGATACGATTGTTATTCCAACTAATCGCCCAATGCAACGAAAAGATCAATCCGACCTTGTCTATATGACCGAAAAGGAAAAGATAAATGCGATTGTATCTGATGTACAAGAATGTGTAAAACGCGGTCAACCTGTTTTAGTCGGAACAGCATCAATCGAAAAATCAGAATTAGTTTCACAAGCATTTAAAAAAGCAGGTATCAAACATAATGTCCTAAATGCTAAATTCCATGCTCAAGAAGCAGAAATCATTGCTAATGCAGGGAGTAAAGGTGCAGTTACTATTGCAACCAACATGGCTGGTCGTGGTACTGATATTATGCTCGGTGGTAACTGGCAAAATGATATAGCAAAAATTGAAAATCCAACACAAGAAGACATCGAAAAAGCGAAACAAGCTTGGCAAACAAAACACGAAGAAGTGATTGAGTTAGGTGGACTTTATATTTTAGGTACTGAACGTCACGAGTCACGCCGTATCGACAACCAACTACGAGGTCGTGCAGGACGTCAAGGTGACCCTGGCGCTTCACGCTTTTATCTATCACTGGAAGATCCATTGATGAGAATTTTCGCCTCTGATCGTATGGGTAATATGATGCGTAAATTGGGTATGAAAGAAGGTGAAGCTATTGAACACCCATGGGTCACAAAAGCCATTGCCAATGCTCAAAAGAAAGTTGAAAGTCGCAACTTTGATATTCGTAAACAACTTCTTGAATATGATGATGTCGCCAACGATCAACGTAAAGTAATTTACCGAGAACGAAACGGTTTACTTGATAATACCGATATAAAAGATACCATTGATTCAATTCGAGGTGATGTATTTAACACTCTAATTGACCAATACATTCCACCACAATCAATTGAAGATATGTGGAATATACCAGGTCTTGAAACTGCACTAAAAACAGACTTTGATTTGGATTTACCGGTCGCAAAATGGCTAGATGAAGAGCAAAATCTGCACGAAGAAACATTGCGTGAACGAATCTTACAAATTGCTCAAGACAAATATTTAGAAAAAGAAAATATGGCTGGAGCTGAAGCATTTAGACATTTCGAGAAAAGTGTTATGTTACAAACACTTGATACGCTTTGGAAAGAACATTTAGCAGCTATGGATTATTTACGCCAAGGTATTCATTTGCGCGGCTATGCACAAAAAGATCCAAAACAGGAATATAAACGAGAATCGTTTAATATGTTTGCTAACATGCTAGAATCATTAAAATATGATGTTATTGGTATTTTGAGTCGCGTACAAATTCGCTCACAAGAAGAAGTTGACGAAGCTGAACGCCAACGCCTAGCAGAGATGGAAAAACTAATGGCCAAACAACAAGCTAATCATGATTCGGTAGCGAGTATAAATGGCGAAAATGAAGAACTATCAGCAGGTGCTTCTTCGCAACCAATAGTACGAACTCAAGCCAAAGTTGGTCGTAATGATCCATGCCCTTGTGGTTCAGGTAAAAAATATAAACATTGCCATGGTGCTGTTCAGTAAAGAAAAAATTTAGTATCATCAAATAAAGTTGATAATTAAATCGTCGATTAGGATCGACAATAGGTTGAAAGGGAAAGTTACAACTTTCCCTAATTTTACTCATAGGCAAATAGAATTATGAACAAACATATTGAAATTGCTGTAGGTATTATTCGTTCACAAAATTGTCAAATATTTATCACCCAACGCGGTGAAGACTCTCATCTTGCTGGTTTTTGGGAATTTCCTGGTGGAAAAATCGAGATCGGAGAAACGCCATATCAAACCTTACAACGAGAAATTGCTGAAGAAGTTGACATCCATATCCACCAAGCTCAATTTTTAGATATCTTTAAACACAGTTATGATGATCGCGATATCACAATTCATGCGTATTTAGTTGAAGAATGGGATGGAGTTCCTTTTGCTAAAGAAGGCCAACCAAGTCGTTGGGTTGACCAAGAAGATCTGAATGCCGACGAATTCCCTGACGCCAATCGACCGATCATCGAAATGCTTAAAAACTTAGATAAACAAATATAACTTAGTTATTACAATTTAGCTTGTTTGCTAGTCTAGTTTGTTTAATTTAACTTAGCTTTTTGTATAATTTTAGAGCTATTATATTTAGTTCATAAAATAAATGTACGCTGTTCCCCAACACCTAGAATAACACAATGCTAAAGCAAAAATTTACTATCACAAAGCTTTGATCTTATTTTAACTAATAATCCATTTAGCAATGACTAAATACATACCCAATAAACTCGGATTTAGGTCTATTTACTGTAACAACGAAACGAATAAGTAAGGATTTTTGTATATAAAAAAACTGCCATAAGCAGGTTTTATAAATTCGGAAATTGGCTCCTCCAACAGGACTTGAACCTGTGACATACGGATTAACAGTCCGCCGTTCTACCGACTGAACTATGGAGGAACACTTAACGGGATGAATATTAACTATATATAACGCTAATGTCAATCTCTAAAACAGCAAATAGAATTAACTGCTCAGCTTGTAATCAAATTAATCTGTAGATATGCTAAGATAATTAAATATATTATTAACAGGTAAAATAGCATTTATGAAAAAAAATATTTGTATTTTTTGCGGAGCAAGCGAAGGAAGCCAATTAGAATATCGTACACAAGCAGAACAATTAGGCAAAACTTTAGCAGAACAAAATCGACGGCTAATTTATTATGGTGGTGGTAATAAGGGATTAATGGGCATTATTGCTAATGCGGCACTAGCTCATGGTGGAGAGGTGATTGGTATTATTCCTGAACGTTTAGTCAAAGCCGAAACAGCACACCACGGTATCACTCGTTTAGAAGTAGTGGATAATATGCATCAACGCAAAGCAAGACTTTCGGAATTAGCTGATGGTTTTATTGCAATGCCAGGAGGAACTGGAACTTTAGAAGAATTTTTTGAAGTTTGGACAGCAATGCAAATAGGTTATCATGAAAAGCCCGTTGCATTATTTAATGTGTTAGAATTTTGGCAACCAATGCTTAATTTTTGCAACATGCAGTTAATGAAGGTTTTGTTCGAGATAGTTTTTATAAAACATTAATTGTTTCGGAAGATCATCAAACTATACTACAACAAATGGATCATTTTATCCCTAAAGATTTACAGCGCTGGGTAAAAAAATAGCTTAAATGTCATATTATATAAAAACGCCATCACTTGATGACGCTTTTATTTATATGTTTAAAATTACGCAGCAGTTACAGCTTCTGACTCTGGTTGTTTAATAAATGCATATGCTACACCAGCAACTACAGCACCAACAACGATAGATAATAAGTAGCCAACTACTGGTTTAACAACGCCTGGAATTGCTAAAGCAAATAAACCACCATGCGGCGTCATTAATGTTGAACCGAAGGCTAACGCCATACCACCAGTAATAGCACCACCAACAATACAACATGGGATAACACGTAATGGATCGCGCGCAGCAAATGGAATTGCTCCTTCTGAAATAAAGCATAAGCCTAATACCAATGAAGCCTTACCACTTTCTTGTTCAGTTTTAGCAAATTTTTTGCGCGCAATCAATGTCGCAATTCCCATTGCTAAAGGTGGAACCATGCCCCCAGCCATAACCGCTGCCATTGGAGCATAAACTTGCGCTGAAATTAAACCTGTACCAAATGCATAAGCAACCTTATTTATTGGTCCACCCATATCAGTACACATCATGCCACCTAATATAGCGCCCAATATAACGGCATTGGCCGTACCCATTGAATTTAACCATACTGTTACAACGTTCATTAACCACGCAATAGGCGTACCAACAATAAATTGCATCACAAGACCGGTAATAAGCGTTGCAAATAGTGGTACGATTAATATTGGTTTCAATGCCTCTAGACTTTTTGGTAATGGTAAATATTTAGTGATTAATAGTGCTAGATAACCTGCAAAATAACCAATAATAATTCCACCTAAAAAGCCAGCGCCCGTCGAAACTGCTAGTAAACCGCCAACAAGTCCTGGTGCAAGACCGGGTCTGTCAGCAATGGAATAAGCAATATAACCTGAAAGCAGTGGCACCATAAGTGAGAAAGCAAGACCACCGATTTCAGCTAAGTGCGATTCTCCAATTAATTTTTGTACTCCATCAACCATTTCAAATGAACCAAAAGCGAATGAAAGCGCAATAATCAAACCACCTGCAACCACCATTGGTAACATATAAGATACACCTGTTAGAAGGTGCTGATAAATACCTTTTTTCTCGTTGCTTGATTTAGCGGTTGAAGTATTTGATGACGGTTGATATACGGTTGCTTCTTCAAATGCTTTATCAAATTCTTGTGCTGTTTTTTTCAGAGCTGGACCTGTTTTGGTGCGATAAAGTTTTTTACCTGCAAATTTACTCAAATCAACATCAATATCACAAGCCGCAATTACAACATCGGCTGAAGCCACTTCTTCTGGTGTTAATTCATTACCGACACCAACTGAGCCACGTGTTTCAACCTTACACCACCATCCACGTTTTTTGGCTTCCTCTTCAATCGCTTCTGCTGCCATAAAGGTGTGAGCAACACCTGTTGGACATGCGGTTACCGCAACAATACGTTTTACACTGGTATTATTGCTTGGTGAAGACATAGCTTCGGCTGTTTGTTGATAAACACTCGCTTTACTTTGCGCATCTGTTAAAATCTGTTTTGGGTTAGCAAAAATTTGATTTAAATCATCAACGGCATAAACCTTTTTACCAACAACTGCTTTATCACTGATAGTTCCAGAACCTACTGCAACTATAACATCAGCCGATGTTGCATTATCAACCAGATTTAGATTTAATTCGTTTGCGGCTAAAGCTAATTCCGCTTTAGCCAAACGTCCATTTACTGGGCCTGTATTACTACCTTCAATAATATATATATTCATGAATACTCCTATTCAGAAATTATTTCAATTTTTTCTAGCATATTATTTACAATTTGGCAATCAGATATACCAACACCAGCTTGCCCAACTGATAAAGCTGCAACACTTGATGCAAAGACTAAAGTATCTTTAATTGAACGATTAGTCATTAAGCCATACATCAACCCGGCGACCATTGAATCACCGGCACCAACAGTACTAACTACATGACATTTTGGTGGTTTTGCAAGCCATGCTTCATTTTTAGTTACCCACAAAGCGCCTTTACTTCCTAGCGAGATCACTACATTTTCAATGCCATCGTTAACTAACTCCATAGCAGCTGCTTTAACATCTTCTAATGTTGGTAATTTGCGACCTACCCACATTTCTAGCTCTTTGTCATTGGGTTTAATTAACCATGGTTTTGCTTTTAATCCTGCAACTAATGCATCTCGGCTACTATCAAATACGATCTTTGGACAAATCGCTTTAACTTGTTCCATCCACTTAGTAAATTTATCAAGTGATACTCCAGCAGGTAAACTACCGCTGATAGCCACCATGTCAATATCTTTTAACCATTCAAGAGAATTTGTAACAAAACGTTGCCAATCTTGCTCGCTAATCGTGAAGCCTGAAAAATTAAGGTCAGTCACTTCACTATTTTCCTCAGTTAATTTAACATTAATGCGAGTACGACCTTCAATTGTTTCAAATTGATCAATCACATTTAATGATTTGAATAATAAGTTAAAACCATCACGATTTTCTTTACCTAAAAAACCGCCAATAGTTAATTGGACATCTAAATCCGACAAAACTTTAGCAACGTTGATACCTTTGCCTGCAGCAAGTAACGCATTGGTTTGGACTAAATTAACATCACCAAGCTCAACTTTGGGACAAAAACCCAAAAGATCATAAGCTGGGTTTAAAGTTATTGTTGCGACACGATAAGTCATTATTCAGTCCCCTCACCTAAACCATCCCCAATTGCTTTACCAATAGCATCAAGCGCCTGAGTAGCATCTTCACCTACTGCAGTAAATCGTAATCGACTACCTTTTTTAGCGCCTAGCGCAACAATTTTCATTAAACTCGTTGCACTTACTGGCTCACCTTTACCATCTAAATTAGCGACAGTAACCTTACAATTAAACTCTTTAACTAATTTTACTAGTACTGATGATGGGCGTGTATGTAAGCCATTTTCGTTTGGAATAATAAATTCACGACTTAATGATTCATTATTCGATTCAGCCACAGTCGACTCATTTGAAGATGTCGATTGGATTTCTGATTTATTAGATTCTATTGTCGCAGAACCAGATAAAAGAAGGCTGATAAGATCATCAGTATTGGCTGATAATAATAATTGTAATTTTTGGTTAAAAACTAAAGTTGCAATATTATTTACAATATCAGAAATAGAATCATCAACTGCTGATATGGTGATGAGTAACTTAACAGGCTTACCATCTTCATTAATATTACTGATGGTGCGACTAATCGCCATAGCATTTTTTAAATTACCTTGTTTGCTATCATTTAACCAAACTCCATCACCTAAATATGTAGGTTTATTGTCCAACACATCGGCAATAAAACTTGAATTTACAGCATTTTGCTGTTTTAGACGTGATGCATTTAATACTTGTAAAGTTGCTAAACTATCAGCAGGAATATCCAATAATAATGCAGATTCATTTATAGAAAATTGGCTATCTTCAGAACTTGTTTTACCAGTTAAAATAGCAATTGCTTCGTCGGCTGACTGAATTTTTTTAATTCGCTCCTCTACCCCTTCAGCTCCAAGTACGTGAGTTAGTTGACGGAGTAATTCTAAATGCTCATCAGAGCTTGCTGCAATACCAATTGCAAGATAGGCCTTTTCACCATCATCCCCCCATTGAACACCATTAGGAAAACAAAATACTTGTACCCCTGTTTTTTTGACTAAATGGCGAGTTTTAGTAGTTCCATGGGGAATAGCAAGGCCTATACCCAGATATGTGGCTGCTTGTGCTTCTCGTTCTAGCATTCCATCGACATAACCATCTTCAACAAATCCTGCATTGGTTAATGCCGTAGCAATTTTTTTTATCGCTTCAGTTTTATTGGTAGCTTGTTCATTTAAACGAATGTTTTCTTTAACTAAATGAAACATATAATAAATACCTCTGGGTTAATAATGTTGGGGCGACTAAAATGACTTAGAAAATACAAATCCTTTAATCAATTGAATCGTTTCAGCAATAATGAATAAATAAACATTAATTATCAAATAAATTATGTCTATTAATAAGTAATTTGTGATCTGGATCTTATTTTTTAATTTGAACTGTTTTAAAATTAACATATTTTTTATGCCTATTAATACCTTAACGGCTTAAGCTACCTCGATAGATCAATCGTCTTGGAATTATTGTTGTGCCCGATTGGTAATTATTGTTATGCAGATAGTTTAAAAACAGTTTTATTGTTACATCGGCAACTTCTTTATGATCTTGTGAAAGTGATATAACTTTACATGGTAAAAAATCTAACAATTCATTATCTCCAAAGGTAGCAATAGTTAAACTCTCGGGTAAGTGCCCAAATTTTCTTAAAATTGCATCAATGCTCCCCTGTAATAAAGAAAAAGAGGTAGTAAATATGCCATTAGGCAATTCATGACTTTCTAGCCATTGACTAAAGGCTAAATCAGCATCTCGTCGACTATAGTTATTTGCATATAAAAAATCAACTTTATTACAATTGTCAAGTTTGATATCTTTAAAACCATCTAAACGAAGTTGACTAACAGATAAGTTTGGTAAGGCTCCTATATAAACCACTGAATCTTGTACAAAGTTATTAAATGCTTGAGCAAGTGATTTAGAATCTTGTTTATCTGCACCTACAATATTTCTAAATTTAGAGATGGATAATATTCGATCAAGTGCAAATAATGGAATCTTTTCGTTTTGCCAGTCATCATAAAAAAAATAATCTTGAGCAAAAACAAACGAAGAAGAAACAATTAAGGCATCTACGCGACGCTGCTGAAGGTGTTTGACACACTCTCTTTCGACTTGTGGATTATCTTCGGAACATGCAATTAGTAATTGATATCCTTCCTTTCTTACCAATTGTTCTAAATAATTAGCTATGCGAGTGTAACTGTTGTTTTCTAAATCAGGAATAATAATGCCTATAGTCCGGGTTTTACCTGCTCTAAGCCCCGCTGCTACCGCATTGGGTTGGTAATTATGTTTTTTCACCACCAACATAACTTTTTCGACTGTTTTATCACTAACGCGGTACTTTTTGGCTTTTCCATTGATCACATAACTGGCCGTCGTCCTTGATACACCAGCTAAAAGTGCTATTTCCTGTAATTTCATTATAATTATCTCAACAAAAATATTGCCAATTATTTAACATGGTTAGAAATAAATAGTAAACAATAATTTTTATTTACTTAATTAAACAATTGTAACTTTTTACTATTAAGATTAATTAATTTCCATTGTATTTGTTAATAGTAAATAGCAATATTTTGATTGTGAATATTTTCAATTTTGACCGGTGTATCAAATATATCTTCTAAAATATTGGCTTTCATAATCTGTTGTGAATTGCCTTGGTATATTAATTCACCATTTTTCATCGCTAAGATGTAATCTGAATATACGGATGCAAAGTTGATATCATGAATAACAATCACAATGGTTTTACCCAGCTCATCGGCTGCGCGGCGCAATTGTTTCATCATGGCAACAGCATGTTTCATATCAAGATTATTGAGTGGTTCATCAAGTAATACATATTCAGTATCTTGACATAACACCATAGCAACATAAGCTCGTTGCCGTTGACCACCAGATAATTCATCTAAAAAGCGGTCTTTATATTCAGTAAGATCTAAAAAATCGAGCGCTCGATAAATATGGTTATAATCATCAGCATTTAAACGCCCTTTGGTATAAGGATAACGCCCAAATCCAACTAGTTCAAAAACAGACAATCTACTGGTAAAACGGTTTTCTTGTCTCAATACTGATAAATAAGTGGCAAGTTTATCACTTGGCGTATTAACAACATCCATATTTTGAATTTTAACTTGTCCTTCATCAGCTAATAGAAGACGACTTATAATTGATAATAGCGTCGATTTTCCCGCCCCATTTGGACCAATAATAGCAGTAATTCCACCTTGTGAAATCGTCGCATTGACATTTTTTAATACAGATACTGTTTGATAGTTTTTACTAACATTATCAATTTTTATCACTTTGGAACCTTTTTTAATAATAAGAAGATAAACAAAGAACCACCAATGAATTCAATGACAATGGATAATGCACCAACCATATTTAATACTCGCTCTAAGAACATTTGTCCACCGACCAGAAAAATAACACCTAACAAAAAAGCAGTAGGCAGTAAAAAACGATGTTGGTTTGATCCACTAATACTATAAGCTAAATTAGTAATTAAAAGCCCCAAAAAAGTGAATGGACCGACTAATGCCGTTGACACTGACACTAAAACTGAAACTAGCAATAATATAATAGCGGCACTTTTTTGATAATCGATACCCAAATTGATTGCATTATCCCGACCCAACGCAAGTACATCAAATTTAAATCGCATTTGCCATAAAAATAGACCAACAATAGCTACTATTACTAACGAAAAGATAATCAATACAGGCTCTGCACGCGTAAATGTAGCAAAAATACGACTTTGAAGCACAGCAAATTCAGACGGAGTCATTAAGCGTTGCAATAGATTAGAAAAACTACGGAATAATGTGCCTAAAATAATTCCTATTAATAATACCAAATGTAAATTTTTCTTGAGTCTAGTAAACAAACCTCGATATAAAAATAAAGAGAATAAAATTAATAAAAGTGATTCGAATACAAATTTACCAATAATACCAATATAAGGAATACCTTGTGAATCAATACAAAAGATTACAACAGTTTGAATAAGTACAAATAGTGATTCGAATCCCATAATAGAAGGTGTTAATATTCGATTGTTGGTAACTGTTTGAAAAAGCAGTGTTGATGTCGCAGCCGAAAAAGCGACTAAAATCATAGTTAGCATTACCCACGTTCGATGCTTCAAAATATAGCTAATATTGCCTTTAAGGTTGAAGGTCATAAAACATGTTATGCATATTAAAGCAATAATTAACAATAAAAGAACTCTTTTTTGACACAAAATATGGCGTTTTTGATTAACTAACATGACGTTTTCGACTCAACAATATTAAAAAAATAATAGCGCCAACTACGCCAAGAATAACACTCACGGGTATCTCAAAAGGATAGCGAATTACACGCCCAATAATATCGCAAATTAAAACTAATCCACTACCAAACAAACAGATCCATGGAATGGTTTTACGAACATTGTCCCCAAATAATAAACTAACAATATTTGGTACAATCAATCCTAAAAATGGTAAAACTCCAACAACTACAACGACAATACCACCAATTAATGCAATAACAATAAGTCCTGTTAACATAACACGACCATAGTTAAGCCCTACATTAATAGAAAAATCACGCCCCAAGCCAACTACAGTAAACTGATCCGCACACCAACAAGCAAGTAATGTCAAACCACCCACCAACCATAATAATTCGTAACGACCTTTTAAAATAGCTGAAAAATCACCTGATTCCCAACCACCAAGTGATTGTAATAAATCAAAATACATGGCAAAAAATGTAGTAATAGCGCTAATAACTGCACCTAACATAATGCCAATAAGAGGTACCATTATTGCTGACTTTAAAATAATCTTTCGAGAAATCGCCATAAATATCATTGTGCCAATCATAGCAAATAGGCTAGCAACAACCATTTTAGTCATGACACTAGCGCCAGGAGCTAAAACCATCATAACTAATAAGCCAAGACTAGCCGATTGAGTAGTGCCAACTAAAGAAGGTTCAACAAATCGATTTTGTGTTAATAATTGCATAATCAAACCTGCAACACTCATGGCGCTACCTGCTAACAATAAGGCAACAGTTCGAGGAATACGGCTTACAAAAAAAATCTCACGCATATTGCTATCTGACCATAAATCAAATAGTGTCACATGCCCTGCACCAATAAATAAACTTATTGCAGTCATGATCAATAAAATGAACATACCTGCAATAAAATAAAATGATTTAATCATGCTTTACATTAATGCGCTGGTTCACTTTGCAAAGCGACACCTATTTGATCCATCAAACGGCTATAGGTTTGAATACCGCCAGCAATATACATAGAAGAAGAATCTAAATAAACAATATGGTTTTGTTGCCATGCAGCAGTTTTTCGGATCAATTCGTTGTCAAGCACTTGTTGTGCAGACTGAGCTTCTTTATTACCAATTGCATTATCTCTATCTAACACAAATATCCACTGCGGATTAACACTCAAAATAAATTCAGAGGTAACAGCATTACCATGACGACCAGCTTCTTGGAAAGTAGTTGCTGGCTGAAAACCGAGCACATCAAACACAAAACCAAAACGAGATTTTGAGCCATAAGCCGACATTTTACCGCCATTAACCATAATCACTAGTGCTGTGCCAGCAGTAGTTGTCTTGGTTTTCAATTGTTCGATTTTTTGATTAAAATCGACAATAAGTTTCTTAGCTTCATTTTGTTTATTGAAGATTGAGCCTAATTGTTCTGTTCTTTGAGTTAAACTACTTAAAAAATTATTTGGGTCAATATCTAAAGAAATCGTCGGAGCAATATCATTCAATTTTTTATAAGCATCAGTAGCGCGACCTCCAGCAACAATAACATCTGGTTGAATTGAACTTAAAACTTCATAATTTGGTTCAAATAAAGTGCCCACATTAGTGTAGTCTTTCCGTCCATATTTAGATAAGAAAGTTGGATAATGTACGTCTGATTGAGGCACTGCTGTCACAGGAATATTTAATGCGTCCATGATATCAAGTGTTGCAGTATTAAAAACAACAACTTTTTTAGGATTTTCAGGCACATCGGTTTTACCTTGAGCATGTTCAATGGTAAGCGTATTTGCAGAGGTTTGCTGTTCTTTTTTATTGTCACATCCAACCAAAACAAGCAAAACAGCAAGCAAAACTAAAAATTTCACTTTGATATATGAATACATTGTAACTCCTAATTATCAACCAAATAAAAAACAAAAAACGATAATTATAATAATTATCATTTACATTAAGATTGTAACTAAAAACTTTGCTCTATTCAATGCACTTTAAATATTTAAAAATTTAATATGTGACAAAAGACAGATTAAATAGCGCTCAAATGAATGGATTAAAAAGCTATCGATTTATTCGATAGCATAATTAATATTGGTGATTAAGGGTGTTTAGTGGGATCAAGCGATAAATCTTTAAGTTTTCTAGTTAAGGTATTTCGCCCCCAGCCTAACAGATGAGAAGCATCTTGTTTGTGACCTCGAGTAAAATTAAGTGCACTTCTTAGTAAGATTCGTTCAACATCATTTATTGCTTCAGTCAAAATTCCTGTTTTACCATCTATTAGAGCTTGTTTTGCCCATTGTTCCAGCAATACTTTCCAATCAACTTCTTGTTGAGAAAAGTGGCTTGTAGGCAATGTGGTATTTTCATTTGTAACCACTGTTTTAGCTGTCGATAATTGCAACAATTCTGGAGGCAAGTCCTGAACTAAAACTTCTTTATTCGAAGACATCACCGTAACCCAGCGACAAATATTTTCGAGTTGACGAACATTACCCGGCCAATTAAAGCGACATAAAACATTTAAAGCTTCCGAACTGAATACTTTACTTTCTGCCCCCAATTCTTTGGCGGTTGTATGTAAAAAATGTTCTGATAGTTTTGGTATATCTTCAATTCGATCGCGTAGCGGTGGCAATAAGATACGAATTACATTTAGACGATGAAAAAGATCTTCTCTAAATTTACCCTCACGAACCCTAGTTTGTAAATCTTGATGAGTAGCTGCAATAATACGGACATCTACCTTGACAGGTGAATAACCGCCGATACGATAAAATTGCCCATCAGCAAGCACCCTTAATAATCTGGTTTGAACATCAAGTGGCATATCACCAATTTCATCTAGAAATAATGTTCCACCATTCGCTTGTTCAAACCTCCCGTGCCTAATTTGAGCCGCTCCAGTAAACGCCCCTTTTTCATGTCCAAAAAGTTCTGACTCAATAAGATCTTTAGGTATGGCTGCCATATTTAGCGCAATAAAAGGGGATTGTGAGCGTGGGCTATGGATATGTAATGCTTTTGCAACTAATTCTTTCCCCGTTCCTGATTCACCATTAATTAATACACTAATTGATGATTTGGAAAGCCTACCAATAATACGAAAAACTTCCTGCATTGAAGGTGCTTCACCAATAATACCTGTCGAGGCTTTACTTGTTGTATTATTATTGGTTTTATTACTTTGGGTTTGTGAAATCGCACGTTCAACCAATTGAATAACTTCATCCACATCAAAAGGTTTAGGAATATAATCATAAGCACCTTTTTGATAGGCATTTACTGCTGCATCTAGATCGGAATGAGCAGTCATAATAATAACTGGCAAATTCGGCATTTGCTCTTTAATATGATGAAGCAATGTCAAACCATCAAGTCCTGGCATTTTAATATCAGAAATTAGTACAGCTGGTTTTTGTACATATGTATCTAATGCATCAATAACTTGTTGACCACTCTCAAAGCTAACACAGTTAAAATGAGCATTAGTTAATGCTTTTTCTAATACCCATCGAATAGAGCTATCATCATCAACAATCCAAACATTCATTTTCATTTACCTCACTGCCTAATTGGCAAATAGACAGAAAATTGAGTATGCCCAGGCCAACTATTAAATTCAATTTTACCATGATGTTGATCAACAATATTATTTGCAATCGAAAGTCCAATACCTGTACCTCCTTCATGCCCGCTCACCATAGGATAAAACAAAGTATCTTGTATATGAACAGGCACACCTGGTCCAGTATCTTCAATATCAATACGAGCGCACAAACGATAGCGCTGTCCATGTAAAGTAATCTGAAAAGCAGTTCTTGTCCTGATAATAATTGTGCCAGTATTGGATCCGATAGCCTGTAAAGCATTGCGAACAATATTTAAAATTACCTGCTCTATTTGTTCTGAGTCATGAATAAAATCGGGTAGGCTTGGGTCATAATCACGTAGAATCTCAATATTCATTGGTTTTTCCAAACACAGCAAAGCATAGATACGTTCTATTGCTTGATGAATACTTTGTTCTTTTTGTTGTAATCGCTGCTGTGGGCCTAATAACCTATCTACCAGATTTCTTAACCTATCTGCTTGTTCAATAATAATTTTTGTGTAATCTTGCAATTCATTTTTAGGTAGTTCACGTGATAATAATTGAGCGGCGCCTCGAAGCCCTCCTAGAGGATTTTTAATTTCATGAGCTAGTCCACGAACTAATTCACGAGCAGCACTCTGTTGCGCTTGTTGTAATTGTTCTTGGCTAAGGCGTTTATGGCTATTTAATGGCGTCATTTCAATTAAAATCTGTCCATTACCTAATAGTTGAGCTGTCAACGTTAAAATATGTAATTCATTATTAATAACTAAATTGACTTCATTATCTGTAAAACCCTGATTTTGCTCTAATGTACTGAGCATTAAATTTATATCCAAAGAAAAGTATCCCAACAAATCAGGAAGATAACTTTCTAATAATTTTTTTGAACTTTGTGCTAATAATTGCTGAGCAGCAATATTGGCATACAGAATATTAAGTTTAGTATCAAGTAATAAAATACTTGTAATCATAGAATCGAGAACAAGATTAGCATCAGATTCATTATCAAATGTCATCGTTGGTTTTCCGTCCTGATTAGAAACCACCGCAAATTAACGGTGGTTTAATAGGTTAAATTACTATATAGCTTATAGACTATAGTACATTTCAAACTCAACTGGGTGTGGTGTCATACGTACACGATCAACGTCTTGACGTTTTAAATCAATGTATGCATCAATAGTATCGTTAGTAAATACGTTACCACGTGTTAAAAATTCACGATCTGCATCTAATGCATTAAGTGCTTCTTCAAGTGAACCCGCAACTTGAGGAATTAATTTAGACTCTTCTGGTGGTAAGTCATATAAGTTTTTATCCATTGCATCACCAGGGTGAATTTTATTGATAATACCATCTAAACCAGCCATTAACTGCGCAGCAAAAGATAAGTATGGATTACCTGCTGGATCTGGGAAGCGAACTTCAATACGGCGAGCTTTAGGGCTAGTCACGACTGGAATACGGATTGATGCTGAACGGTTACGAGCCGAGTAAGCAAGCATAACTGGTGCTTCATATCCCGGTACAAGACGTTTATAAGAGTTAGTTGCAGGGTTTGTAAATGCATTAATTGCTTTCGCATGTTTAATAATACCGCCAATATAGAATAATGCCATTTCAGAAAGACCAGCATATTTATCGCCAGCAAATAAATTTACGCCATCTTTTGCCAATGATTGGTGACAGTGCATACCAGAACCATTATCACCAAATATTGGTTTTGGCATAAATGTCGCAGTTTTACCATATGCATGTGCCACATTTTGTACAACATATTTATAAATTTGTACTTCATCTGCTTTTTTAGTTAACGTATTAAAACGACAGGCAATTTCATTTTGACCTGCTGTTGCAACTTCATGGTGGTGAGCTTCAACCACTAAGCCAAGTTGCTCCATAATTAAGCACATTTCAGAACGGATATCTTGTGATGAATCAACCGGAGGAAGTGGGAAATAACCACCTTTTACACCTGGACGATGACCTTTATTGCCTTCTTCATATTTAGTACCTGAGTTCCAAGCCGCTTCAATATCATCGATATGAACAAAGCTACCTGACATTGGCGAACCAAAACGAATATCATCAAATAAGAAAAATTCTGGTTCAGGACCGAAAATAACAGTATCAGCAATACCTGATGATTTTAGGAATTCTTCGGCACGTTTAGCAATTGAACGTGGGTCACGATCATATCCTTGTAATGTTGCAGGCTCTAAAACATCACAACGGAGATTTAATGTCACATCTTCAAAAAAAGGATCGATAACAGCACTTGATGTATCTGGCATTAACACCATATCTGATTCATTAATACCTTTCCAACCTGCAATTGATGAACCGTCAAACATCTTACCATCTTCAAAAAAGCTGTCATCAATTTGACTAACAGGAATTGTAACGTGTTGCTCTTTACCTTTTGTATCAGTAAAGCGTAAATCAATAAACTTAACATCATTTTCTTTAATTTGTGTTAAAACTTTTAGTATAGACATGTATCTTCTCCATTGAGGACAAATAATAATTATTCAGTTTTTAAGGTATTCTTACCAAATTGCTATAACGTATGCAAATATAATGCCAATTTTTTAACTCTATTTTTGGTGGCTTTATAAGTAGCTATAGTAACATAAATATTACAGTTGCACTAAAATAATGCAATAAGCACCAGAATAATGCACCAAAATAGTCATATAAAAAATTAAACCCAATTTTTATGCTCTATATATCTTCTCGCAGTGCTTCAATGCTCAAATGAAAAGTTATTTTATTCCAGTCATGCTCAATCGTTTCTTCTGAACTAAACACCACGTGATACAGCATATGATCTTTAGGATTTACAAAAGATGTAGAAGGATAAACATCCGTACCCCAATAACAGCAAATTAATTTAAGTTCACCTATTCCCATGGTGTTAACTAAATACTGATGTGCTTGTTTTGCATATTTACCCTCAATTTTATAAATAACTTTAAGAGGTTTTCATTGTTCTTTATCATTTTGTATACAATCATTATATTTAAAGAAATCGGGCGCATCTGCATCAAATTCACGCAAAAAATCACGACAAGTTAAATCGGGATCATAGTCATAATGCGGGAAATATTCTGAATGTTTGATTTTTACGTTACGAAGTTTTGTTCTCTTTAACTCAGAAATTTGTTTATTAAAATATGTTCAGCATAAGCTTGATGATAATCTCCATTTTCTAAATAATAATTAGCTAATAAAGATTCGTCTTCAATAGTTTGAGAATTAAATTTATTAAATTCAGAAGAATCATCAGAAAACGCCGGAGAAATAATGGAAAATACAACACAAACCCAAAAGATAAATTGTTTCAATCTCATTAACCTATCCCTTAAAATTAAATAAATATTTTTTATAAAATAGCAAGATTTTCTTATTGGTGCTGTATTTCAGTGCATAATATCGTTATAATCTCACCTTATATTGAAATGACTAGGTAATCATACAAATATGGACTTTATAACACTCGAAATTCTACCTTTTGTAAAAAATCATTTTTTACTGTCCCTAGGTTGGATTGTGCTGTTTATTGCAATCATTGTACTAACCATTAAAGGAAAGCTATCTAAAGTTAAAGTTATCAATAATGCTCAGGCAATCCATATGGTAAATAAACAAGATGCAGTTATTATTGATATTCGCTCTGCTGATAGCTTCAAAAAAGGGCATATAACAGATTCTCATAACATTTTGCCTATCGACATTAAAAATGCAAGTGCAAAAACAATTGAAAAGTTTAAAGAAAATATCATTATTTTAATTGATGAGAATGGTTTATCATCAACAGGTATAGGTGAAATACTTGTCAAACAAGGTTTTTCAAATGTCTTTGTATTAAAAGATGGTATTGCTGGATGGAACGGCGAGAATTTACCATTAGTTAGAAAATAATATTATAAAAAATAAGGTTTTATCATGACAGAACAAAACAATACACAACAACCAGAAACACAGTTTGCTATTCAACGTATTTATACTAAAGATGTTTCATTTGAAACTAATAATGTTCCAGAAATTTTTACTAAACAATGGCAACCAGAACTGAATCTTGAATTAAATTCATCTTCGCAAGTTTTAAGTGAAAATGTATATGAAGTTGCACTTCGTGTCACTGTAACAGTAAAACAACAAAACGAAGTTGTGTATATCTGTGAAGTTACTCAAGCGGGTATTTTCTCACTTGTCGGATTTGACGAAGGCCAAATTCAACATTGTGTTGGTGCTTATTGTCCAAATATTTTGTTCCCCTATGCTCGTGAAGTAATTTCAAGTTTAGTGAATAAAGGTACATTCCCACAAGTGAATTTAGAACCAGTAAATTTTGAAGCACTATTTATGAACTATATTCAGCAACAACAAGCTGAAGCTGAATCAAAAGAAACACTACAATAGTCATTGTATTACAATTAACTGATAATAAATTTATTAGATGATTATGAAAAAAGATGCTGCAGTAACAGTAATTGGCGCTGGATCTTATGGGACCTCTTTAGCTATTTTGCTGGCTCGAAATGGTCACTCAACTTTATTATGGGGGCACAATCCTGATAAAATGACCATTTTGCAGCATGATAGGCAAAACAAACAGTTTCTACCGAATATTCCTTTCCCAAATCTGTTACAAATTGAAACTGATTTAAAAACGGCAGTTTTAGCTGCGCCAATTTTACTTATTGTGGTGCCAAGTCATGCTTTTGCAAGTATTTTGACTCAAATCAAACCTTTTTTACGCCAAGATACAAAAATTGTCTGGGCTACAAAAGGACTTGAAGTTAATACTGGCCGATTATTACAAGATGTTGCAGAGGAGATTTTGGGCAATAAGATTCCATTAGCGGTCATTTCTGGTCCTACTTTTGCTAAAGAAGTCGCATATGGATTACCAACAGCGGTAACTGTAGCATCAACTAATGAGCATTTTTTAAATCAACTGCAAACTTTGTTTCATTGTAGCAAAAGCTTCCGAGTCTATAGCAGCAAAGATTTTATTGGAGTGCAACTTGGTGGTGCAATCAAAAATGTTATCGCTATTGGTGCTGGATTATCTGATGGTCTTGGCTTTGGAGCCAATGCCAGAACAGCATTAATTACACGTGGACTTGCTGAAATGATGCGTTTAGGTGCAGTATTAGGGGCAGATCCAGCAACCTTTATGGGAATGGCTGGATTAGGTGATTTGGTTTTAACCTGTACCGATGATCAATCCCGTAATCGTCGTTTTGGAATGTTACTTGGCCAAAATAAATCCATTCAAGAAGCTCAAGATACTATTGGCCAAGTTGTTGAAGGTCGCAACAATACAAAAGAAGTCTGGTTATTAGCTCAAAAATATCATGTAGATATGCCTATCACTGAACAAATTTATCAAGTTATTTATGAAAATAAAGATCCAAAACAAGCCGCAGTGGCATTACTTAGGCGTTCACAAAAAGAAGAACTAAAAAGCTAATTTTTATACTCAAACACCTAGTTACCTGAAACTTTTTGACACAAAATTATACTAACTTGATATCTAAGTATTATAAAAACGTACCAATTCCTTTTTCTTTTGCTTTAAGATAAATATCGTAGCCAATATACACGTCTAATACAGCTGTACCAACAGTTTTAAACAGCGTGACTTGCTGATCATTTAGACGGCATTGGGTTGGATCTATCACTAAATCTCCTAACTCTAAAAAATCATCTTCTGATACCAATTTTTGTTTAATTGGATCAATAATATCACCTGCTTCAGCAAATACGCCTTCTTTAGTATCAACTACCCGAATATTAGCCTTTTCAACTACACATTCAGGAATTTCATGCATTTCTGGCGTATAAGCACCCACTCCATTAACGTGCGTGCCAGGTTTTACTTTTTCGCCATTAAATGTCACAACTTTTGAGGTTGTAACCGAAGTAATAATATCAGCTTGACTAATGTCATCATCCAAATTTTTTGAAAAATAAAGGTTAGTAGAAAAATGAGCAAAACGATATTTCATCTCTTCTGTAAATTGTTCCGCTTTTTGTGTATCAATATCAAAAATAGCGACATCAGTAAGTGAACGAACAGTTAACATTGCCTCTAATTGAGATACAGCTTGCCCACCAGTACCTATCAACACTGCTCGACTAGCATTTTTACGCGCCAGCAAATCGGTTGCTGCACCTTGAACGGCTCCTGTACGAAGCTGAGTGACAAAAGTGCCATCTAACATAGCACAGACTTCACCTGTTTGCGGATCTAACATTAAAACTTGAGCTGGTACTGATGGTTTACCCAATTTAGGATTGTCAGGAAATACCGAAACAATTTTTATACCCACAATATCGCTACCTTTAATATGTGCGGGCATAAACAAGGATTGTCCCTTTTGCATATCAAAATTAATTCGTAACGGCACATCACTGTTTCCTTGGCTATAGATTTTCAAAGCTTGTTTATCTGCAGCTATCGCATCTTTCATTGTATAAAATCTTTCAATATCATTGGCCGTTAAAATAAGCATTTTTATTCCTTAATTGATTTTCTATATTTTTTGAACTTTAGTATCTATTATCTATTTTTTAGATCAAGATTTATTGTTAATTAAACCATAAAAAACTGTTTTATATAACAAAAATCGCAGTTCTTGTATATCTTCTATATTTTCACTATTATTACAGCGTGTAATATTGCACGATATTTGAGAAATCAGATGCTATTTAAAATATTAAAATTTTTCTTAAAGATCCTATTTCATGTAAGAATTCATGGTAATTTTGAAAACTTAAAACAAGATAGACTTCTCATTACCCCTAATCATGTATCTTTTCTTGATGGTATTCTAATCGGCGTATTTTTACCCGTAAGACCAGTCTTTGCTATTTATTCGGGTTATATTAATCATTGGTTAGTTCGCTTAGCAAAGCGTTATGTTGATTTTGTGCCAATGGACCCAGTCAGTCCAATGGCAATTAAGCGATTAGTTCGAGAAATCGAAAAAGGTCGTCCTATAGTGATCTTTCCCGAAGGAAGAATTACTATAACTGGCTCATTAATGAAAATTTATGATGGTGCTGCTTTTGTTGCTGCTCGCTCTCAAGCTACCATTGTACCAGTGTGGATCGAAGGCGCTGAATTTACTTTAACTAGTCGTTTAAAAGGTTTATTTAAACGTCGTTTATTTCCTAAAATAACCATTCATGTACTTAACCCTACATCTATTCCAATGCCCGATGCGCCTAAAGCTAGTGAAAGACGTTATATTGCAGGTGAAAAACTTCATCAAATTATGATGAACGCACGCATGGCAAGTCGTCCAAAATTAACGCTGTTTGAAGCATTATTAGAAGCACAAGTTCGCTATGGCGTGAAATCAAGAATGGTACAAGACCCAACAACTCACGAAGCATCTTATCGCAGTTTATTAAAACAAATTATAGGTGTTAGTTGTATTATTGCCAAAATTACTAAAAATAAAGAGCGAGTTGGTGTTTTATTACCCAATGCAACCATTACTGTTGCAACTATTTTTGGTTTGTCCGTAAAAAATCGAATTCCAGCAATGCTTAACTATACTGCGGGAACAAAAGGCTTAAACTGTGCCATTACTGCTGCTGAAATCAAAACGATTATTACTTCACGCAAATTTATTAGAAAAGGTAAACTTGATTATCTACTTGAAGAAATCAAAGACGTTAAGTGGTGTTTTCTTGAAGATTTGCGTAAAAACTTAACTTTAAAAGATAAGCTTTATGTTGCAGTGCATCAATATATTCCACGCTTAATTAAATACCAACAATCAAGCGATGACGAAGCACTAGTACTGTTTACCTCTGGTTCAGAGGGGAACCCTAAAGGTGTTGCTCATAGTCATGGAAGCCTACTTGCTAATGTTGAACAAATTCGAACGGTTATAGATCCAACCCCTGCAGATCGCTTCATGTCGGCTCTACCATTATTCCATGCTTTTGGTATTACAGCTGGATTATTTTTACCGCTATTTTCAGGTAGCCGTACATTTTTATATCCAAATCCATTACATTACCGTATGGTCCCTGAAATTATTTATGACCAAAATTGTACGGTTTTATTTGGTACGCCAACTTTCTTGGCAAACTATGCCCGTTATGCGCACCCATATGATTTTATGCGTTTACGCTATGTTGTTGCAGGTGCCGAAAAATTATCAGATGCAGTACGAGAACAATGGAAAGATAAATATGGTATTCGTATTTTAGAAGGCTATGGCGTTACCGAATGTGCACCTGTTGTAGCCCTTAATGTTCCTATGGCATTTAAAGCTGGAACTGTAGGGCGATTACTTCCAGGCATGGTATCAAGATTAATTCACATTCCAGGCATTTGCGATGGAGGCCAATTGCAAGTCAAAGGGCCTAATGTAATGAAAGGCTATTTACGGGTGGAAAATCCCGGCAAACTTGAAGAACCAGTAGCAGCTGATGAAAATGGACAAGCCGAAAAAGGTTGGTATGATACCGGTGATATCGTTGCTATTGATAGTGATGGGTTTGTGACAATTAAAGGACGCTTGAAACGATTTGCAAAAATTGCTGGTGAAATGGTTTCATTGGAAAGTGTTGAATCCTTAGCAAAAAAAGTTGACTCTGATGCAATGCACGGTGCAACAGTCAAAGCTGATGCAGCTAAAGGTGAAGCAATTGTCTTATTTACTACCTCAACAAAATTAAATCGAGAGCAACTTAATCAAGCATCTCAAGAATTGGGCATTCCAGCACTAGCTATTCCTCGTGATATTCGTATAGTAAAAGAGTTACCACTACTAGGTACAGGTAAAATTGATTTTATTTCTTTACGAAAAATGGCTGACGAATAAACTAAAGGATGTCACATGAAACAACATTCTCTATTAAGCAAAGGCATGGTTGCAACCATGCTTGCGCAGTTTTTTTCAGCATTTGCTGATAATGCAATCTTTTTTGCTATTTTAGCTTTCATTAAGAATTTACATTATCCAACATGGAGCCAATCGGTATTACAAATTAGTTTTGTCGCACCGTTTATCATACTTTCACCTTTTGTAGGTCAATTTGCTGACAGCATATCAAAAGGTAAGGCAATGATGATTTCAAATAGTATAAAATTACTAGGTGCTGGTTGCATCTGTTTAAACATCAGCCCTTTTGCTGGCTATTTTCTAGTCGGTATAGGCGCTGCGGCATATTCCCCTGCTAAATACGGAATTTTAGGTGAACTTACGACAGGTGATAATTTAGTTAAAGCAAATGGGTTAATAGAAGCATCAACCATTGCAGCCATTTTACTTGGTTCGCTAGCTGGTGGTCATATTGCCGATCTTAATGTGAACGCTTCCTTACTTGCGTGCGTGTTAGTGTATGGGCTAGCTGTTATTGCTAACTTTTTTATTCCTAAATTACCTGCTGCACGACAAAATATTTCATGGCAATTTATAGGCATGATCAAGGATTTTGCTAACACAATCAAAATTACCTTCACCAATAAGCAGATCTTATTTACATTATTAGGTACTAGTTTGTTTTGGGGAGCAGGTATTACTTTACGTTTTCTTTTAATCAGTTGGGTTCCAGCTATCTTAAATATTCATGATAACGCAACACCAACAAACCTTAATGCAATAGTTGCTATCGGTATTGTTATTGGCGCAGGTCTAGCTAGTACATTTATTTCTATTAACAAAACCTTACGCTGCGTTCCTGCTGGTATAATGATGGGTATAGCGGTAATTGCCTTCACTTTGCAAAGCAACATAATTTCGTCTTATATTTTACTCATTATTATCGGAGCATTAGGTGGCTTCTTTTTGGTACCATTAAATGCTTTTATTCAAAAAATGGGGAAAGATTTGGTCGGTGCTGGCAGTGTTATTTCGGTACAAAACCTAAGTGAATACTCAGCGATGATGATAATGTTAGGGCTTTATACGTTAGCCATTGCTTTAAATTTATCGGTTACTGCTATCGGTGTTGGTTTTGGGAGCTTATTTGCTTTAGTTATATTTTTATTATGGTTAGGGTTAAAAAATAATGAATCACATTAATCTATCATCGATGCTAACAGAAAGTCGTAATCCTAATAGCGAAAAAATAGATAACTGTTCAACATTAGAAATGCTACAAATCATCAATAATGAAGATAAAAAAGTCGCATTGGCTATTGAAAAAGAGCTACCCAATATCGCAAAAGCCGTTGATGCGATTAGTTTAGCATTTTCAAATCAAGGTAGACTAATCTATATAGGTGCTGGCACTTCAGGCCGATTAGGTATTTTAGATGCAAGTGAATGTCCACCAACTTATGGCACATCACCAGAACAAGTTATTGGCTTAATTGCTGGAGGCAAAACAGCTATTTTTAAGGCAATTGAAAACGCCGAAGATAACCCAGAACTGGCAATTACTGACTTAAAAAACATTAATTTTAACTCAAATGACGTTTTAGTTGGCATTGCAGCTAGTGGGCGCACACCTTATGTAATAGGTGCTATGCAATATGCTAAATCAATTGGATCAACAGTGATCAGCTTATGCTGTAACCCATTAGCACCAATGATTAATTTAGCCAATATTGCTATTACACCAATTGTTGGTGCAGAAGTAATTACTGGCTCCTCCAGAATGAAAGCAGGTACAGCACAAAAATTAGTCCTTAACATGTTAACCACTGCCAGCATGATAAAAATCGGCAAAGTCTATAGTAATTTAATGGTTGACGTACAAGCTACCAACGCAAAACTTGTTGAACGACAAATATCCATTGTTATGCAGGCTACCGATTGCAGTCGAGAAAAAGCCATTGCCGCATTAGCCGAAAGTAATAAGCATTGTAAAACTGCTATTTTGATGATTCTTTCAAGTTTAAATGCAGAGCAAGCCAGAGTGAGACTAAAAAAAGAAAATGGTTTTATTCGTCGAACACTGTAAGATAGACTAAATTTACTTTAATAAACAATAAAAAACTAAGTTTTTTATAAAAATGTGATGCTCACATAATTTTTAACTTATTTTTTATTATAAAATAACCAGATAATTTTATTTTACATACTTTATATTATGCAATTAATATAAAATTAGGAGGTCGTTATATGGTTGGAATCATCCTAGCAACTCATGGTGAGTTTGCGGAAGGTATTCTACAATCAGGATCGATGATATTTGGAGAGCAAGAAAATGTTAAAGCTGTTACCTTGCACCCAAGTGATAGTCCTGAAAGTTTAAAAGAACGAATGCTTGAAGCCATTGCAACATTTGCTAATCAAGAAGAAGTCCTGTTTTTAGTAGATTTATGGGGAGGGACACCATTTAATCAGGCTAACAATTTATGTGGTAAACATAGTAATTGGGCTATTGTTGCTGGTTTAAATTTACCAATGTTAATTGAAGCCTATTCTTCTCGTTTTTCAATGGAAACGGCGAAAGAAATTGCTGCCGCAATTATTGAACCAAGCAAAGAAGGTGTTCGAACAACAGTCGAAATGCCAACACAATCTTCTGCTTCTACTAAACACGCAACTACTATCCCAGAAGGAACAGTACTTGGAGATGGTAAAATGAAAATTGTGTTAGCTCGTGTTGACTCACGCCTATTACATGGACAAGTGGCGACAGCATGGACAAAATCAACCAATCCTAACCGTATTATTGTTGTTTCTGACTCGGTTGCAAAAGATGAATTAAGAAAAAAACTCATCCAAGAAGCAGCACCTCCTGGTGTAAAAGCAAATGTTGTTCCAGTTAAAAAAATTATTGAAGTTTCACGCGATCCTCGTTTTGGCAATACCAAAGCGCTACTTCTATTTGAAAATCCACAAGATGTGCTACGAACCATAGAGGGCGGCGTCGATATCAATGAACTTAATATTGGTTCAATGGCCCATTCCGTAGGAAAGGTTATGGTTAATAAAGTGCTGTCAATGAATGCTGATGATGTTGATACATTTGAAAAATTAAAAACAAAAAATGTGAAATTTGATGTTCGCAAAGTACCTAATGACTCTAGTAGTAATATGGACGAATTATTGAAAAAAGCGAAAGAAGAATTGGCGCAACAAAAGAATTAGTTTATTTAAGGGGTTATGTTATGACATTGTCAATTATTGCTATCATTTTAGTGATAGTTATTGCCTTTCTAGCTGGTATGGAAGGTATTTTAGATCAGTTTCAATTCCACCAACCTTTAGTGGCTTGTTCTTTAATTGGACTTGTAACAGGTAATTTAGAAGCGGGTGTTGTATTGGGCGGTTCATTGCAAATGATTGCACTCGGTTGGGCCAATATCGGGGCCGCAGTAGCACCTGATGCAGCTTTAGCATCGGTTGCTTCATCAATTATTTTAGTATTAGGCGGCCAAGGTATAACTGGCGTATCTACTGCTATAGCTGTTGCTATTCCACTTGCAGTTGCAGGGCTATTCTTAACCATGATTGTACGAACTATTGCTGTTCCATTAGTACACATGATGGATGCGGCAGCGGAAGAAGGCAACATTCAAAAAATTGAATGGTTACAAATTTTAGGTATCTGTTTACAAGGTTTACGTATCGCAATCCCAGCTGCTGCGTTACTCTTTATTCCTGCTGAAATTGTTAGAAGTACACTAGAAGCAATGCCAGAATGGCTAACAACAGGAATGGCTATTGGTGGTGGAATGGTTGTTGCTGTTGGTTATGCGATGGTAATCAATATGATGGCAAACCGCGAAGTATGGCCATTTTTCATTATTGGTTTTGTCGTTGCCGCGATATCACAATTAACACTGATTGCACTTGGTGCTTTAGGTATAGCATTAGCACTAATTTACCTCAATCTTTCAGAACGTGGCAATTCATCCAATGGTGGTAGCAAAGGTGATCCACTTGATGATATTTTAAATGATTACTAAAAACTTGGAGAAGAAAATGACTGATAGAATCCAATTAAACAAAAAAGATCGTTTAGCGGTTGCTTGGCGTTCAACTTTCCTCCAAGGGTCTTGGAACTATGAACGTATGCAAAATGGTGGATGGGTCTATTCAATGATCCCAGCTATCAAAAAATTATATACCACCAAAGAGGCTCGCTCTGCAGCTCTTAAGCGTCACCTAGAATTTTTTAATACTCACCCCTATTTAGCTTCTCCAGTGCTTGGGGTAACTCTTGCACTTGAAGAGGAACGGGCTAATGGAGCTGTTGTTGATGACGTAGCAATTCAAGGGGTAAAAGTTGGGATGATGGGACCACTAGCGGGTGTGGGTGATCCTGTATTCTGGTTTACCGTACGTCCAATGCTCGGCGCTCTTGGTGCTTCACTTGCACTAAGCGGTAATATTATGGGACCAATTTTATTCTTCTTATTATGGAATATTATTCGTTGGGGATTCATGTGGTATACCCAAGAATTTGGTTACCGTACAGGCTCTAAAATAACCGATAATTTATCAGGCGGATTACTGCAAAAAATCACCAAAGGAGCTTCTATTTTAGGAATGTTTGTACTGGCAGCCTTAGTACAAAGATGGGTATCAATTAAATTCCAACCAGTCGTATCTACTGTCAAGTTAGACAATGGTGCTTTTATTGATTGGAATACATTACCAGCAGGTGCTGAAGGCATTCAACAAGCATTAATTCAAATGCAAAGCGGATTATCACTGACTCAACAAAAGGTAACCACCTTACAAAATAACTTGGATCAGTTAATACCTGGACTTGTCCCCTTACTATTGACTTTCTTTTGCATGTGGTTACTTCGTAAAAAAGTATCACCAATCCTAATTATTTTGGGATTATTTATAGTAGGTATTGTTGGCCATGTAATCGGTCTTTTATAAACATATAGCTATGCCTATATATATTTAGAAAGTATGATATTTTAAAATAGCGCCAACTTTCTATTTACTATTACATTAACCTTTTCATCACACCATGTGATGAAAAGGTGTCATTAATCATTCGAACTTTGCATGGATATAGGGTAGATGGTTCAATCATTAAATACTAAAATTGATTTAACAATGAAAGCAACCGCATTTACAGGCTTATCTGAATACGGCAATATAATAATTGGTGACAAAGCCTTCGAGTTTTATCATCAACACGATCCACGCAAATATATCCAAATACCATGGAATGAAATTGATTATGTGATTGCTTCTGTATTGTTAGGTGGTAGATGGATCCCTCGTTATTCAATACAAACAAAAAAAAACGGCACATTCACCTTTGCATCTAAAGAGCCCAAGAAGGTATTAAAAGCCATTCGAGTTTATATTGACGGGCAAAAAATGGTACGCTCACTTGGCTTTTTTGATGTTTTAAAGAGAGCTTTTTTTCACAAAAAGAACAAAAAATAAAAATCACTATTTTATTATATTTATCGATTTCCACTTAAATTAAATAAATTATAGTTAGTATCATTTTTTCCACTCTTTTTTAAGTTAGTTTAAGTCAATCAATATAACACCACTTCATCAACAAACAGCCATTGCACTTTTTGCTAGAAAGAGTATAATTCTGGGGCTTTGATTTTGTCCGTGTTGGGCAGAAAAAAGATTATTTTTTAATTTAAGAGGATGTTATGGTAACTATTCGTTTAGCTCGTGGTGGCTCTAAAAAGCGCCCTTTTTATCAAGTAGTTGTCACTGATAGCCGTAACCCACGTGATGGCCGTTTTATTGAGCGCGTTGGCTTTTTTAATCCAATTGCACAAGGTAAAGCAGAAGAATTACGTTTAGATCTTGATCGCGTAAATCATTGGGTTGGTTTAGGTGCAACTGTTTCTGATCGTGTTAATGCACTAATTAAACAAGCACAAAAAGCTGCTTAATTTAGTAATTGATAATCACTGTAATGATGAATACTGAGAATCTTATTGTTGTTGGTAAACTTGGTTCAAGCTACGGCATTCGCGGATGGCTCAGAATTTTTTCGTTTACAGAATTCCCAGATAGCATTTTTGATTACACTCCTTGGTATATCCAGCATGCTGGGCAATGGCAAGAGGTAATTGTAGAGAGCTTTAAACCGCATAATCATGATATGATTGTAAAACTTAAAGGCATTGATGATCGTGATCAAGCCATTGCATTAACCAATATTGAAGTGTTTGTTGATGCAGAAAAATTACCAACACTTAGCAATGGTGATTTTTATTGGAAAGATCTCATTGGGTGCCGAGTTAAAACAATTAATAACTATGATTTAGGACTGGTAACTGACTTGATGGAAACCGGATCTAACGATGTATTAGTGGTTAAAGCAAATCTAAAAGATGCATTTGGAGCAACAGAACGTTTAATCCCTTTTGTTGATAATCAATTTATAAAACAAGTTGATTTAACAACAAAAATGATTGTGGTCGATTGGGATCCTGCTTTTTAATTGGTAAGGTAAAACTATGTGGATTGGCGTAATTAGCCTTTTTCCCGAAATGTTTCAAGCTATTACCTGTTATGGCGTAACTGGTCGAGCCGTTAAAAATGGGCTGTTAACAGTAGAGTATTGGAACCCTCGCGATTTTGCGCATGATAAGCATAAGACTGTCGATGATAGGCCTTATGGTGGTGGTCCTGGCATGTTAATGATGGTACAACCACTTAAAGATGCAATTCATGCGGCAAAAACAGTGGCAGGTAACAATACAAAAGTAATCTATCTTTCCCCACAAGGGCGCAAATTAGACCAACAAGGTGTTTGCGAATTGTCACAAAATAAAAATTTAATTTTGATTTGTGGACGATACGAAGGTATAGATGAACGCGTTATTCAAACCGAAATTGACGAAGAATGGTCAATTGGGGACTACGTGTTAAGTGGTGGTGAAATACCAGCGATGACCATGATTGATGCATTAGCAAGGTTTATTCCTGGCGTGCTAAATCACCAATCATCGGCAAAAGAAGACTCTTTTGTTAACGGTTTACTTGACTATCCACACTATACTCGTCCTGAGGTATTAGATGGAATGGCGGTACCTGACGTATTAATGTCTGGTCACCATGAAGCGATTCGTCGCTGGCGATTAAAACAATCACTAGGACGAACTTGGTTAAGAAGAGAAGATCTTCTTGCAAATCTAGCTCTGACTGATGAAGAGCAATGTTTACTCGCTGAATTCCAACAAGAATACAGTGACAAACTAAGCAATTAATATTTCAGTATAACTAGTAAGAGATAATATTATGAAAAATGCAATTATTCAGCAATTAGAACAAGAACAAATGAAAAAAGACATCCCGTCTTTTCGCCCTGGTGACACGGTTGAAGTAAAAGTATGGGTTGTTGAAGGTAACAAAAAACGTCTTCAAGCTTATGAAGGTGTTGTTATTGGCATTCGCAACCGTGGTTTGCACTCTGCATTTACCGTACGTAAGATTTCGAATGGTGAAGGTGTTGAACGAGTATTCCAAACTCACTCACCAATTGTTGATTCAATTACTGTGAAACGTCGTGGTCAAGTACGTCAAGCTAAACTTTACTACTTACGCGAACTTCGTGGTAAAGCAGCTCGTATCAAAGAGCGCCTTAACTAAATTTTATTGGTTTAATTGTCTAAAACCAATTAAAAAATATCAGATTAAACATGGTCACCTTTTTGGTGGCCGTTTTTGTATCTAACAAAAATCATTCCCTAGCAACTAATAATGTTAACAAAATTAAAGGGAATTTAATTGTTATTCTTTGAAAGGTAACACTATGGATGACTATCTTGTTAATATCCTTGCCACAACTGTAAAGCTATTTGCATTAATGACACCTCCTGCTGTTTTAAGTGCATTTTTAAGTGGCACAAAACAATACGACGAACAGCTTAGACGCAAAACAGCACTCAAAACATCCTGTGCCGTATTTATCATCGGTATAGTGCTATTCTTTTTTGGTAATACCATGTTTAGTGTCTTTGGTTTTACTCTTGATGCATTCCGAATTGGTTCTGGAGCGTTGCTATTTATCACTGCAGTGTCACTAATGAATGATTCTCCAGAAAAGAACAAAATTAACAGTGATGACGATATCAGTGTTGTACCCCTTGCAATTCCACTTTGTATGGGACCCGCTTCCATTGGTACTATCATTGTTATGGGAACAAGCTCCGTAGGCTTTGCAGCCAATATGATTGGGGCTGTTTCTTTATTCATTGCATCTTCAGGGATTTATGCAATGCTATTATGTGCAAAAAGTATTGCTAAAGTATTAAAAAACACAGGTATTGCTATCTTATCAAAACTAACTGGGTTGCTAATATCAGCTATTGCTGCGCAAGTCGTTTTTACGGGTGTATCAGCTTTTCTAAAATAACTTGTATCAGAAAGGATTTCATCAAGATTATACCAAGCAAACGCACTTAACTTAGTGCCTTAAAATAAAGATAAATCACAAATAGTAAAAACATTAATAATCTGATTTTAAAAATTAAATGTAATCACCTAAACCGATTTATTAGGTGATTACAAACAAATTAATAGGTCAATAAAATTAATCTAACGTTTTTATTATTAAAAAATTTCGTTTCTTATAGAAAAAGTAAGAAACCAAAATAATTATTACTAAAACAACTTCTGATAATAAAATAAAATGCCCTGACTCCCCAAACCAAACACCAATAATAATCACAATATTAACAATAATAGAAACCCCTGCCAGCCAAGGAAATAATGGCGATTTGAACTTTACCATCTCTTTGGGATATTTACCGTTATTTACTCCCTTACGGAACTGATATTGACACCAAGCAATAATAATCCATGCAAAACATCCCACTTGCCCTGTTCCCGCTACTAAATAAATATACAATTTTTCAGCGGCAATATATTTAGAAAATAGTGAAACTAGCGCAATAATAGCAATAAATAAAATACCTTTTGTGGGCACTCCACGCTTATTTACGTCTGAAAAATATTGAGGTGCGAGTTTATCTTGTGCCATAGACCACAGCATTCTTGAACTGGCATAAATTGCAGAATTAGCCGCCGATATTGCCGCACAAAAAATAACAAAAAGCATTAAATACGAAGCTATTGAAATTCCTGCTTTATTAAATACCCACACAAATGGGCTAATTTCAGAATGAACCGTTCCATATGGATAAACAAGGGCTAAAACAGCAATAGCCAGAACATAAAATAGAATAATGCGGAAAGCAACACCAGTAATAATTTTGGGTAACACAGACTGTGGAGATTGCGCCTCACCAGCTGCACTACCAATTAATTCGACGCCCTGAAAGGAATAGGTCACGATAGTCATACAAACAAATATGGCTAAAAAACCATTAGGAAACCACCCTTTTTCGGTTTTAAATGTTGGTAAGATATGCGTTTCACTATATTGGTGATTAAGTAAATAAATCCCCACTCCAATAAATGCAATAATCGCAAGAACCTTAATAGTTGAAAACCAATACTCACTTTCTCCAAATGCACGAACAGAGGTTAAATGCACTGAAGTAAGAACAATCAGAATTAATAGACTAAAAAGATAAATAGGAATCGAAGGGAAGGTTTGGTGAGCAATCATTGAAGCAGCGGTTAAATCTGCCGCCATAGATAGTACCCAACTAAGCCAATACAACCAACCGATGGTATAACTCCAAATCGGATTGGGTATAAACATCAACGCATAGTGTTGAAATGAACCTGCATGAGGAAATGCACAAGAAAGTTCACCTAAACATAACATTGTTGAAAGCATTATGCTTCCTGCCATTAAATAAGCAATAATTGTTCCTAATGGACCAACTGTGCTAAGTGGAGCTGCAATACCAATAAATAATCCAGTACCAATTGATCCACCTAATGAAATCATCAATAAATGACGATTTTTTAGGTTTTTCTTTAAATTACTACTGGGATAAGGGTTTTCTTGTGATTCAGATGTTGTCATATAAACCGCCTAGTAATTAATAAAAACTGCTGGTTACCCAGCAGTTAACACAAATTAATAAATAAACCGTTTTTCTACACCATTAGTTTGACAAGCCATTAGTAAAGCAGTGTAATCAAGCTCAAATCCAATAACATCGCCAACACGAAGTGTTTGAGTAACATCTTCAATATCAACCAAGGTATGATCACTGGTTTGACCCAATACAGTAATATCATCATTGATGGGTATACAGCTTTCTGCTGGCACATCTTGACGTCCAAAGGCAAGAAGTGCTCGTTTGCGTGTACCGCTATCAACAAAGGTTTTACTGTTTAAAAAAGCATCTACACCTAATTCACCAACAGGAACTGTTGGTTTACTATTGAGTTCAATGATTTGCGCATATAATTTATAAATATTACTACATGCTTTATCAACGGGTTTATTTGAATGATGAAACTCGTCAAGATATTTCATATCCACATATTCAATACCAAACTCGTGTAAACCACCAATTCTCAAATGATTTAATCCTTCTGGCCAAATACCTTTATCCAATAAGTGGTAACTGGTACAATTACCGGCCGATAAATACTTTATTTTAATATTACAAACTTGCTCTACTTTACGCGCTATTTTTAAAAAGTCTACTCCATTTTTAACTGTAGGTAGTACAGTACCATAGCAATTAAAATTGGTGCCGAGCCCATAGAGCTCAACGCCGGGTAAAGAAAGAATAAGTTTAACCGTATCAATGATTTCATCAATATGTTCAAACCAAATACCTTCGCGTAAATCCCCCATATCAACCATTAATAAAACTTGATGTACTTTTTGTTGTTTAACGGCTTCATCAGAAAGTGCCTGAATTACTGCTTTTTCGCTGTTTAAGCTAATATCAGCATATCTAACAACATCACTAATTTCACTTAAACAAGGGCTCCGTAATAAGCAGGTTTTACAATTTAAAGCATCTTTTAATTTCTTTAAATTGTATGTTCTTGATTCAGCAATCACATCAATACCGCCTTCAAGTACTGCTTTGGCCGTTTCAACACAACCATCAAAAACTTTATTAACAGCCATAACCTCAATACCGTGTTTAGCTAATAAATCTTTTTCAACACGAGCATTATTTCTTAATTTGCGTAAATCAATTTCTAATATAGGTTTGTACATAATTTTACTCCTCTATATATTATTACTACTGCAAACGGTTACGTTTTTGGGCTCGATAATAAATCCATTCAGCTAAACCAATGGCAAGTACTGCACCACCAACAATTTTAGCAATATATTCGACATACCCCCCCATATCTATTTGCGCAGGTGGAATAAACACTAATACCACAGCAAATAGAGTAGATAAGAAACCAAGTGCTGGTAACACAATTGGCAACACCTTACCCGGAATTTTAAAACTACGAGCAACATCTGGTTGAGTAATACGTAAACGATAATACGCAATAAACATCACTAAATATGGGATAAAATAACAAATTGTTGTAAGTGCTGTTAACATCCAATATGCCGCTGCAATACTTGGCGACACAAAAGTTGAAAAACAAAGTACTGTAACAATAATAGCTTGAATAATTAACGCAAAGGCTGGTGTTTTATATACTGGATGTAAACGACCAATGCGTTCTCCAAGCAAATTATCTTCTTTTGATGCTTCTTGTAGCATATAAATCGGACCAACTAACCATGAGTTTATTTGTCCTAATGCACCAAAAAACAAACAAATTGCCATTACTGGTAATAACCAAGGCATATGCAATTCTTTAGCTGCGGCTTCCATTGCTTGCATAACACCCGCTACGATATCAGTATCCGCTGCTGGTAATAAAGTATTAATAGCCCATGTTCCGACCATATAAATACCAACAATTACCACTGCTGAAACCAACATTGCTTTTGGAAAGTCTCGTTGTGGATCTCGTGTACGCCCTGCAATCATTGGAGCCACCTCAAGACCAGCAAATGCGAACATCATGCTAGATAGAAAAACAATAGTATCCCAACTACTTAAATCAGGTAACCAATCACTAACATGACTATAGCTTGTAGCCATAGGATGCCCTGTGAATAACCATACAACAGCTAATAGCACAATAATAGCGGCTGGAATAAATACACCAAGCCATGCACTCACACTATTAATAATTTTAGTCCATTGCATCCCTTTAATATTCATCAGTGTTAAAATCCAGAATACCACCATAGAGCCAACACCAATAAATACTTGATTTTGAGCTAACTCAGCGCTAAACATATACCCAATTGCAGTAAAACCAAATTGCAACATTAACGGGAAGAAAAGAACACAAGAGAACAAAAAGCAAACAACAACTATCCAACCAATACGTTTACCAAATGCTTCTTTTACCCAAACAAAAATTCCACCATCTTTTGGCCAACCGGTTGAAAGTTCGCCACAAACCATAGCTAATGGGAAGAAAAGACAAAATGCAGCAAGTAACCAAAGTACCATTGCTGACGCTCCATAAGGAGCAACATTAGGAATTTGACGCAAACTTAGTATTGCAATGACATTCATAAAAACAATGTCTTTAATACCAAGTAAACTTGAATCTTTAGAATCACTCATAATAACCTCACTTTATCATATCTGGAGCATCAAATGCTCCAGATATTGATGATTAATATATGTCGTATCCAACCATATCTTCGTAAGTGTCCTCACGGCGAATCAATCTATCCTTGCCTTCTTTATCTATCATTACAACAGAAGTACGAGGACGATTGTTATAAACAGTTTGGCTTTCGATGGTATAAGCACCAGCATCAAGGAAAGCAACAATATCACCGATTTGAGTGTCTTTTGGCATTAAGAATTCTTCACCTTTAACACCAACATGGAAATAGTCACCACCATCACATAAAGGACCTGCCAATTTGATGTACTCATCATGTGTTTCACTGATTTTTGAAGCATTATAAACATAGAAGAACCAATCAAAATGTTGACTATCAGATAGCACACTATAACCAGCATCAACAAATTTCCACTCAACATGCTCTTCAATATTGCCATCTAAATCATAATTGGTTTTACGTTTTTCACAGGCAACTTCAGTTACAAGCACACCTGCTGAGCCTGTTACTTTACGGCCTGGCTCAATACAGATTTCAACATCAGTACGCCATTTGTGTACTTCACTAATAACAGCATCAGCAAAATCTTGTGCAGTAATACCTGCATACATATTATCTTCTAATGGATTACCATTTTCTTCATCATATTTATAAGGAACAGGGATCCCCCCACCTACGTTGATTAAATCAAATTTAATACCAAGCACTTCTTCTAAGCGACGTGATTCATCAACTAAAACTTTCGTAGCTTTAGCAAAAGGCTCTGATTCTGGAACCTGATCACCAACGTGCATATGTAAACCGCGTAAATGAACATATGGCATTTCTAAAATACGACGACATGTTTCTTCTGCTTGTTCTAAATCGATACCTGATTTAGCATGATAAGCAGTGACTAATTCTGCGTGAGTTGCTGACGGAACATTTGGTTCAACACGCACACAAACATTTGCTACCTTTTTCAAACGTCTTGAAATCTCATCAATAATATCAAGCTCATATAAGCTATCTACGTTGATAATATACAGATCATTTTGGATAGCAAACTCTAAATCCACTGGTTTTTTAACAACACCATTAAACACAATTTGGCTACCAGGGAAACCGATATCTAAACATTTACGCACTTCAAACATTGAGTTCGCTTCGGCATAAATTCCTGCATCTTTAATCGCTTTAAGAACGCCCATTACTGAACAAGTTTTTGATGCATAGAAAATTTTTGTTTTTGGATGAGCTTTAAATGCCTCTTTAATTTCTTGCACATTACGATCAATCTCCTTTTCAGAAAACACATAAAAAGGCGTTGGATATTTTTTGGCTAACTCTTCTAAATTAACACCATCAAAACAAAGTTTGCCACTTTCAGCGCTAAAACGACGATCTTTAGTTACAAGATCAGTGCGTAATTTGTTATAATTTGACATAATTTTGTCGGACATATAGCCTCCAGTTAATGATTACATAAAAAATAAGTAAAATGGCTTCTCACTTGTTGTGCAATCAGCATGCCAACTTTAAAAACAAAAATAATCAATATATTAACAAACAAAGCGCAAGTAAAAATTTAGTCATTTAGTATAAAATCAATTTTTATGACAAAAATTTGTCATTTTTATATGATAATTAACAGGCGTTTAAATTAAACAAAGCTAAATATAACAAATCACCCTAGTTCAAAAGGCACGAATATCATGACAATCGACCCTGAATTATTACAATCATTGGAAATATTTAAACATTTTTTTGATTTAATCCATCAACCAATGGCGATTATTGATAAAGAAGGCAAATATGTTTATTACAATCAGGAAAGTGCTGAACTTGATGGTTACCCTATAGAACAAGCTATAGGAAAACCAATGCTTAAAGTTTATCCCAAGATGCGAAAAGAAGACAGCACGATGTTGCAAGCTCTGCAGCATGGGAAAGAATATCAAAACAATTACCAAAGCTATTATAACCATGTAGGTAAACTTGTAGATTATATGCACACAACAGTTCCTCTTTATAATAAAAATCAAAAAATTATCGGCGCAATAGAAATAGGTCGAAATTTATCTACTGTTAGGCAATTACAAGACCAAGTATTCAAGCTCAATAGCAAGTTATATCAAAATAAAGAACAACCATTACCAGAAATTGTTTTTGTATCAAAAACAATGCAAGAGGTTATCGATCAAACTAACATCTTGGGAGCAAATGATGTTCCAGTATTAATAGTTGGCGAAACAGGAACAGGTAAAGAGCTATTTGCTCGTTTAATCCACCAAACAAGCCAACGCCGTGACAAAGCATTTATCTCGCTCAACTGTAGTGCACTACCAACCACACTGATTGAAAGCACCCTATTTGGTACGGTCAAAGGCGCATTTACGGGTGCTGAAAACCGACAAGGTTATTTAGAACTGGCTAACGGAGGCACATTATTCCTTGATGAATTAAATGCAATGCCTCTTGAAATGCAAAGTAAATTATTACGATTCTTACAAGAAAAAACCTACTGGCAATTAGGTGGTAATAAAGAAATGCATTCAGATGTTCGTATTGTTGCTGCCATGAATGAACCACCTACAGAACTATTAAAAACAGGAAAAATGAGAAGTGATCTGTTTTTTCGCTTAAACGTTGGTTTAATAAAACTCCCCGCTTTACGCGACAGAACAGAAGATATTCCAGTGTTAGCACGCTATTTTATTGATAAACACAAAAACGACGTCAATGTTGTAATTAGCGGTATCAGTGAACATGCACTACAACAATTAATATCAGCTCCTTGGCCCGGTAATGTCCGTATGCTTGAAAATACAATTGTCAGAAGTATGGTATTACAAAACGAACCGGGTGAATTACAGAATATTGTCCTTGATGAAGATCTATTCGATCTTAATAGTTCATCTCCTCAAAACGATGATATCAATAAACCAGAAAATTTACCTATCAACACATCTACTGATGGAAACAACTTAATTGAACAAGTTGAAAACTATGAACGACAACTCATCATTAACGCATTAAATCAAGCCAACGGCAAAATTATAACGGCGGCAAAACTATTAAACATTTCACGCACAACGTTACAATACAAAGTAAAAAAATACCATATTCAAATGGGCGTAATTAATTAAACGATCTAGCACAAGCAAATGCACTACTCCATGCCCATTGAAAATTATAGCCACCTAACCAGCCTGACACATCGACAACCTCACCAATAAAATAGAGGTTGGGGTGTGTTTTAACTGCCATAGTTTTGGAAGACAACGCATCAGTACTTATACCACCAAGAGTCACCTCCGCAGTACGATAACCCTCAGTCCCATTTGGAGCAATATACCAATGTGTTAAAGCATTATACAAGTCTTGCTGTTGTTTGGGATTAAGTTGCTTAACTATTATATCGTTTATCAAATTGAGCTGTATTAACACCTCAACAAGCCTTTTAGGTAAAACCTGTGCTAAACAATTTTTTATAGTTTGATTACGATTCTGCTCTAATAATGGTTTAAACGATGATTCGAATGTGAAATCAGGTAATAAATTAATAGTAATTGACTCTCCAGCCTGCCAATAGCTTGATATTTGCAAAATAGCTGGTCCTGAAATTCCTCGATGAGTAAATAATAGATTCTCCTTAAAACTAACTCTTTCATTAGAAACTTCAACAGCAACAGCAATACCTGACAAGGTTGATAATATATCAAGTAAAGGTTTATGTAACGTGAACGGTACTAATCCTGCTTTGACTGGTATAACTGGAATAGCCAATTTTTCGGCAATTTTATAGCCAATTGAAGTCATGCCAAGGGCAGGCATCGATAAGCCTCCCGTAGCAATAATAAGATTATCACTATCAATAATGCCTTGAGAAGTATGTAATTTAAATCCTATTTTATCACTGCTAATATCTTCAACCTGTGTCTGCATCATAAAATGAACATGCCCTTTTTGACACTCGTTTAATAGCATATCAACAATATCTTGCGCTGAATTATCACAAAATAATTGCCCATGATCTTTTTCATGGTAAGCAATACCATACTGATTTACTAATTGGATAAAGTCCCACTGAGTAAATTGTTTCAAAGCTGATTTACAAAAATGAGGATTGCAAGAAATATAATTACTAGGTTCAACCATTAAATTAGTAAAATTACATTTACCACCACCAGACATTAGAATTTTGCGTCCTAACTTTTTACCATTATCAATCACAGTAACATCATACCCCTTTTGCCCCAGTAAACCTGCGCAAAAAAGCCCAGCGGCGCCAGCACCCACAATCGTAATTTTAGTTTGCATTATTAATAGATCAAAAATAAAAGATAACAAATTGTAACAGTATACAATTGACACACATAGTTATTGAATCAAATAACTTATTTTATACTCAAACACCTAGTTACCTGAAACTTTTTAACAAGAAAGAAAAAGAACTTATATCCCATTTTCTAAAGCCAAATTTAAAAGCAACTCCTTAACTTATAAAAAACAAAATAAATCATAAAGGTAAATACTACTATTAGCTTTATTAATAACGTTTATATAACTTATTAAAAGATCGACTTATAAATAATATTTATTAAGCCAGCATTCTTTTTATTTTTCATCCAATTATAAAGGTATGATTATGCAATTTTTATAAAAGGAGGGTAAATATATCAAAATAATCTTTATTACTTATTTAAACTTAATTAGTAGTAAAAAGCTTGTATTATTAAAATAATTAACTAATTGATTTTAATAATATATTGATAAACCAGCGACAACTATCACCGATTTATCATTTTTAATATCTTTATAGTACTATTCTATCTTCTTATCCGCTCTTTTTTATTCGCATTTTATTAAAAAATAGATAAGCAGATATAGCAACAACAAAATTTCCTAGTGCAGCAAATATCGTTACAACATTAAGAGCAAAATAGTTAAATAAAATAAATCCTGTCAAAATTGCACCAATTGCCGCACCAAAAGTATTAATCGCATAAAGATGTCCAGTTGTTTGACCAATATTTTTCCAAAACTGTGCTATATAAGTAATTAAAATTGGAAGTGTTGCTCCCATCAAAAGGGCTGGAATAAGCACCAATAAGAAATTAACAATTGCAACAACAATTAAATTGTAAACAATAAAGATATCACCGACGAATAAAATAAGTTGATAACTAATTATTCCAAATAAACCAATTCCAAATTCACTAAAACAAAAAAACTGTAGTGCTTTATTTGGGTATTTATCAACAATTTTCCCTCCTCCAAGAGCACCTAAACCAAGTCCTAACATAAATGCCGATACAATGATTGCCACAGAATCAACATCAGAACCAAAAGCCGAATAAAGAGCTCGTTGCCAAGCAACTTGATAAGTTAAGCCACTCATTCCAGAAATAAAAAATAGCGTGCTTAATAGTAGTGATTGTTTCTTACTTAACATAAAAGCGTCCTTAATTATTTCTCAAAAAACCATATTTATATTCAGTTATCATATTACTATCGGTAATAATTTCCGTATCTCGTCCTAAGTTATAAAGCTTTTCAACTTCATCTAGACTTAACAGTTTGGTTGCTAATGTTTTTTGATAAGCACCGTTTTTCAGTTGTTTAGACACTTCATTAAACAACGGTTTGCCATCTAAAACCAACTTATCAAGGCGATTTTTAGCAACATTGTCATCAATGTTAATCTCTGAATCCGAGGCATAAATAAAGCCCATAGTGCCCCAATAAGCATGTTTAAATACCGATTGTGCCGTTTTTAATGTATCTAGCGAACGAGTACTATTAAATGCCAAAATACCATTAGGATTTAATGAATTATGTAATATATTCATCATTTCTTGCGATAATAGATTGGTTATTCCTGAACGCCAATGGTAAGTAGTATTCATAATAATTAAATCATACTTTTTATCACTATTTCGTTTAAGCCAACGTCGACCGTCATCAATATAGATATTAATTCGATGATCATCTAGTATTGGAGAAACAACTGGGTATTGTTTAATAATATCCAAGTAACCTTTATTAATTTCAATGGCGTCAATCGTTTCTAATGTAGGGAAACTTGATAGAGCATGTGTCCAAGCCCCACCACTAACACCAATAACCAGCACTTTTTTAGGATTTGGATGGGTTGCCGCTAATAGATAAAGTCGATTTAAGTCATTTATATCATTATCTGGATCTATATTTAAAATGCCATCATACATTCGGTTTCCTAATACAATATTTTTCAGTCCATTCTTATTGTCATCGGCGATATGAATTACACCATAGCGATTTTCAATATAATAACTGATAGAAGAGTCTTTTCCTAAGCTATCTCTGAAAATATAATCAGTGTGTTTATCGACTAAACAAAAGCAACAAATACCAAGTACAGCAAAGACAGAAATAGAAACTGCCGATTTTTTAATTATCATCAAGCCACCTAATAAGATACAAACAATACCTATTAGAATAAACATTGATGAAATAGAAATATAATCAAGGAGAACACCACCAATTAATAAACTACCCAGTGTCGAGCCAATAATATTAAAGAAATAGACTTTAGAAACTGAAGCCCCTACTTTTCCATTGGCTATATTCGTCCCTAAATGGTGCACAATTGGAAATAATATTGCTTTTAAAGCTGCAACGACAAATATCAAAATACAACATATACCTTTGCATAGACTTAAACTATTTGGTTGATTTATGTTTTGAATAATAAATGGAATTAATATATCAATAAAACCAGCAAGAATTAAAACCACTCCTCCGACCAATAGTAGATTCGAATAGCGTGTACAAATTGATTTACCTTGATTTGATCCAAAAGTGATACCTAATAGAAAAAAGAACAGTACAAGAGCAAAAGCATAAGAAGCACCACCAAACATAAAGCTAACGATTCTAAACCATAGCATTTCTTGACCTAAGCTCATCAATCCAACTAAAAGCGAAATGCACCAAGCAAAATATTTCATAGTGATTTTCCTACTCCTAACTAACTATTATTATTTAAGCTAATTATAGTTAATATATAATTAATTGCTAATATTTTAGACAATTATTCATTTTGCATCAAATACAACTAGATATAAACGTAATACAAACCGCCATTAGCTTTATTAATAACGCTATATTTGGAAGATCGACTTATAAATAATATTTATTTGACCAAAAACTAATTTTTGATTAACTTCACACGCAATATGGAATTAAAGCCTATTCCTTCTTAAATTATAAAACGATGAATTAGAGGCAATGATATGTTATATAACCAGCATCATGAAAAAGATAACTGTGGATTTGGTTTAATTGCTCACATTGAAGGACAACCAAGTCATAAAGTGGTGCGTACTGCAATTCACGGACTTGCCAGAATGCAACACCGTGGTGCTATTTTATCAGACGGTAAAACTGGTGATGGCTGTGGACTTTTATTACAAAAACCCGATCGATTTTTTAGATTAGTGGCACAAGATGCGGGCTGGCGTTTAGCAAGTAATTATGCCGTTGGTATGTTGTTTTTGAGCCAAGATGAAAAAGAAGCTCAAATTAGCCGCGATATTGTCGAAGAAGAATTAGCCAATGAAACCTTATCTATTTTAGGTTGGCGTGAAGTACCAATTGATAAAAGTGTGCTTGGTGAAATTGCCCTATCATCATTGCCTAAAATTGAACAAGTTTTTGTTAATGCACCCGCCGGATGGACAAAAATTGATCTAGAACGCCGCCTATACATGGTGCGCCGTCGAATTGAAAAACGGGTACAAGACGATACATTTTACGTTTGTAGCTTCTCAAATCAGGTCAATATCTATAAAGGCTTATGTATGCCTAAAGATTTACCTCGATTCTATCTAGATTTGGCTGACATCCGAATGGAAACAGCAATTTGTTTATTTCATCAACGTTTTTCAACCAATACTGTTCCTCGTTGGCCATTAGCGCAACCTTTTCGGCATTTAGCTCATAATGGTGAAATCAACACTATTGAAGGTAATAGACAATGGGCACAAGCACGTTCCTATAAATTTAAAACGCCACTCATTCCGGACTTACAAGATGCGGCACCTTTTGTTAATGTCACAGGTTCTGATTCAAGTTCATTAGATAACATGCTTGAGCTATTTCTTGTAGGAGGAATGGATATTGTACGAGCCATGCGCTTATTGGTTCCACCTGCATGGCAAAATAATCCTGACATGAACGAAGATCTGCGTGCTTTTTTTGACTTCAACTCAATGCATATGGAACCTTGGGATGGTCCTGCCGGTATTGTAATGTCTGACGGTCGTTATGCCGCATGTAACTTAGACCGTAACGGATTACGTCCTGCACGTTATGTAATAACGACAGACAAACTCATTACCTGTGCATCCGAAATCGGTATTTGGGATTATCAACCTGACGAAGTCGTCACTAAAGGACGCGTTGGTCCAGGTGAATTGCTAGTTATAGACACTGAAGAAGGTCGCATTTTACAATCGTCTGAAACAGACAACGATTTACAAAAACGTCATCCATATAAAGAATGGATGGAAAAAAATGTTAAAAGACTGATCCCTTTTGAAAACCTAACTGATGATAACATTGGCTCTCGATATTATGACGATATCTTGCTAGCAACTTATCAAAAACAATTTGGTTATAGTGCTGAAGAGCTAGACCAATGTATTCGAGTGCTAGGTGAAAACGGTCAAGAAGCCACCGGCTCAATGGGCGATGACACACCATTTGCGGTACTATCAACAAGGCCTCGCTCAATTTATGATTATTTTCGTCAAAAATTTGCTCAGGTAACAAATCCGCCTATCGACCCACTACGCGAATCACACGTTATGTCACTTTCAACTAGTATTGGTCGTGAAATGAACGTGTTTGCCGAAGCAGAAGGTCAGGCGCATCGTGTTGCGTTCAAATCCCCTGTTTTGGTCTATTCAGATTTTAAACAATTAACAGCATTAGAATCACGTTATTACAAATCAGAATCCTTAGATATCACTTATGAAATCGATGGTAGCCTGCGCGATGCCATTGAACAATTATGTGGTGATGCTGAAGCAAAAGTTCGCAATGGCACGGTATTATTGATTTTATCAGATAAAAATATAGCACCTGATCGCTTACCAATTCCTGCGCCTATGGCAGTTGGAGCTGTTCAGCAACGCTTAGTTGAAAAAAACTTACGTTGCGATGCTAATATCATTGTCGAAACCGCAGGCTGCCGTGATCCACATCAATTTGCGGTACTTCTTGGTTTTGGTGCAACCGCAATTTACCCTTATTTAGCCTACGAAATCTTAGGCCAAATGATCGATAATAGCACAATAAAAAAATCTTACCGTGAAGCCATTCTTAATTATCGTAATGGAATTAACAAAGGCTTATATAAAATTATGTCAAAAATGGGCATTTCAACCGTCGCCTCTTACCGCTGTTCAAAACTATTTGAAGCAGTTGGTTTAAATAAAGAGGTTGTTGAACTTTGTTTCCAAGGAGTTACTAACCGTATTAATGGTGCCAATTTTGATGATTTTGCACAAGATCAATTTAACTTATCAAAAAGTGCATGGCTGAAAAGAAAACCATTAGAACAAGGTGGGTTACTTAAATATGTTCATGGTGGTGAATATCATGCTTATAATCCTGATGTAGTACAGTCACTACAAAAAGCGGTCAATAATGGCAATTATGAAGATTACAAACGCTATGCCGATATCGTCAACAACCGCCCTATTGCCACCTTGCGTGATTTATTAAAGCTCAATCCACCTGAAAACGCAGCTATTCCACTTGATCAAGTCGAACCAGAAGAATCACTGTTCAAACGCTTTGACTCGGCAGCAATGTCAATTGGTGCGCTAAGCCCTGAAGCACATGAATCCCTTGCCGAAGCAATGAACACGCTCGGTGGTTTTTCAAATTCAGGCGAAGGAGGTGAAGATCCAGCTCGCTACAACACCATAAAAGTATCACGCATAAAACAAGTTGCATCAGGTCGTTTTGGTGTAACACCAAGTTACTTAATGAGTGCCGATGTTATTCAAATCAAAGTAGCACAAGGAGCAAAACCGGGGGAAGGTGGTCAGTTACCTGGTGACAAAGTCACACCATATATTGCTAAATTGCGTTTTTCTGTACCGGGTGTCACACTTATTTCACCACCACCTCATCACGACATTTACTCGATTGAGGATTTGGCACAATTAATATTTGACCTAAAACAGATTAACCCTAATGCCATGATTTCGGTTAAATTAGTATCAGAGCCAGGCGTTGGCACAATCGCAACTGGAGTTGCTAAAGCCTATGCCGACTTAATTACCATTTCAGGCTATGATGGTGGAACAGGCGCCAGCCCATTAACTTCAGTCAAATATGCTGGTTCTCCATGGGAATTAGGGTTGGTTGAAACTCAGCAATCATTAGTCGCCAATGGGTTACGTCACAAAATACGTTTACAAGTAGACGGTGGTTTAAAAACGGGCACTGATATTGTCAAAGCAGCTATTTTAGGTGCTGAGAGTTTTGGATTTGGAACAGGACCAATGGTTGCCTTAGGTTGTAAATATCTGCGTATTTGCCACCTTAATAACTGTGCAACGGGTGTTGCAACGCAAGACGAAAAACTGCGTAGCGAACATTATCATGGCCTGCCAGAAAAGGCGATAAACTATTTCCGCTTTATTGCGCGTAACACGCGAGAAATTATGGCCGAGCTAGGTGTCAGTCGTATCGTCGATTTGATAGGACGCACCGATCTGTTATTAGAACTTGATGGCATCACAGCAAAACAACAAAAACTTGACCTATCAGGACTGCTCGAAACAGCAAAACCTATTGATGGCAAACCAGTTTATTGTATTGAAGACAATAAACCATTTGATAAAGGTGTGCTAAATAAAGAGATCATCACACAAGCACAACAATTTGTTGATAATCGCCAAAGCCAAAGCCTCTATTTTGATATACAAAATACTGATCGCTCTGTGGGTACTAGTTTATCTGGCTATATTGCCAAAAAATATGGTGACCAAGGTCTTGTTGCTGATCCTATTTCGCTTAACTTTAACGGCACTGCGGGTCAAAGTTTTGGTGTTTGGAACGCTGGAGGTGTGGATTTAACACTCACAGGCGATGCCAATGATTATGTTGGTAAAGGCATGGCTGGCGGTCGTATTGTGATTCGACCACCGCAAGGCTCAGCATTTTTAAGCCATGAAGCAACCATTGCCGGTAATACCTGCTTATATGGTGCAACTGGAGGAAAACTCTTTGCCGCTGGACGTGCTGGAGAACGATTTGCGGTACGTAATTCTGGTGCAATTAGTGTTGTTGAAGGCATTGGAGACAATGGCTGTGAATATATGACAGGCGGTATTGTCTGCGTATTAGGCAAAACAGGAGTTAACTTTGGTGCAGGTATGACAGGTGGTTTTGCTTATATTTTAGATGAAGATAGTGATTTCCATAAACGCATAAATAAAGAGTTAGTGGAACTATTGAATGTTGCTGATTACTCAATTCACGAAGAACATTTACGTGGTTTAATAATGGAGCACGCTCAACTTACCCATTCATCACGCGCAGAAGAAATTTTGGCTAATTGGGATGATTATTCAAAACAATTTGTATTAGTCAAACCAAAATCGAGTGATGTAACAGCGCTACTTGGGCACCGCAGTCGCTCATCAGCAGAATTACGTATTCAAGCACAGTAAGGAGAACACGAAAATGAGCCAAAATGTTTATCAATTTATCGATTTACAACGTGTTGATCCGCCTAAAAAATCGTTAAACATTCGCAAAATTGAATTTGTTGAAATTTATGAAGGATTTTCTGCTCCACAATCACAAGCGCAGGCTGATCGTTGCCTTGCTTGTGGCAACCCATATTGTGAATGGAAATGCCCTGTGCATAACTATATACCCAATTGGTTAAAACTGGTTAATGAAGGCAAAATATTAGAAGCGGTTGAACTCTCACATCAAACCAACAGCCTGCCTGAAGTTTGCGGTCGAGTTTGCCCACAAGATCGCCTTTGCGAAGGCTCTTGTACTTTAAATGCTGAATTTGGCGCAGTTACCATAGGTAATATAGAGCGTTATATTACTGATGAAGCCTTTAGAATGGGTTGGAAACCTAATTTATCAAACGTCGAAAAAACAGGATTGAAAGTTGCAGTTATTGGTGCTGGTCCTGCTGGCCTTGCTTGTGCCGATGTCTTAGTCCGCAATGGCGTAACGCCAGTAGTGTTTGACCGTCACCCTGAAATTGGTGGACTACTCACCTTTGGCATCCCAGCGTTTAAACTTGATAAAGAAGTATTAATCAACCGAAGACATATTTTTACTGAAATGGGCATTGAGTTCCGTCTAAATACTGAGGTCGGTAAAACGGTACAATTAACCGACTTAATCAACGAATTTGATGCGGTTTTTGTGGGTGCTGGAACTTATCAATCAATGCGAGCGGGTCTTCAAAACGAAGATGCCAACGGCGTTTATGATGCCTTACCATTTTTAATTGCCAACACTAAACACATAATGAAACATGCGCAAACCCAAGATACCCCATACATTGACATGAAAAACAAACGTGTTGTGGTATTAGGTGGTGGTGATACTGCAATGGACTGTGTACGAACATCTATTCGTCAAGGTGCAACTGAAGTTACTTGTGCTTATCGCCGAGACGAAGCCAACATGCCGGGCTCAAAACGAGAAGTCAAAAACGCCAAAGAAGAAGGCGCACAGTTCCAATTTAACGTACAACCTCTCAGCATTGAAATTAACAGTACAGGACAAGTAACAGGCATAAAAATGGTAAGGACAGAACTCGGCGAGCCAGATGCAAAAGGACGACGCTCGCCAGTAATTATCGAAGGTTCTGAATTTATTCTTCCTGCCGATGCAGTAATTATGGCTTTTGGATTCAAACCACATGCCATGCCTTGGCTTGCTCAGCATGGTGTCGAATTTGACCCACAAGGCAAAATCATCGCACCCGAAGCTAACAGCTACCAAACCACCAATCCAAAAATCTTTGCTGGTGGCGATGCTGTTCGTGGTTCTGATCTAGTTGTCACTGCCATTAGCGAAGGTCGCAAAGCGGCTGAAGGTATCTTAGATTACTTAGAGATTTAGCGACTATCTTGCTTTAAATAAAAATTACTTTAAATAAAAAACAAGCCCGCTTTAAAACAGCGGGTTTTTAATAATTCGAGTTTTTATCTTTAATTTTAGTAGCTCAAATTTAATCTAACAGATACTTATTACTCATTAGCATTCATTTCAACAAAATAGAGCTAACTTGTTGTAATATTATATGCTTCTTCTATTTGCATAATAAATAAAAAAACAGTAGAATCGGCGCCTTTAATATTATAGTTACACTAAAAAATTAACGTTACATCAATTATCTACTGCATCAGGTATGAATAATATTTGTAAAAAGCATTAATTATTAATAAAAACATAAGTTAATTATAAAACGGAGATATTATGAAAAGTAAAGGTGTTGCATATTTATTATGGTTCTTTCTTGGAGTGTGGGGAGCCCATCGCATGTACTGTGGAAAATGGATTACAGGCTTCATTTGGTTTTTTACTGCTGGTTTATTAGGTATTGGATGGTTTTTAGACCTATTTCTAACTAGCGGTATGGTTGACTATGCTAACTGTATCTACAAAAGTAAATATAATCTGTCACCAAATAATATTTCAATTCAAATTAATAACGCTTGCCACACTGAACCATCAACACAGGCTATAAATGAAAAAAATTCATAGTATGTAAAAAGGCTATTTACATTTCATGATTAAAATAATCCTTTAAAACTCATAAGGCGTTTTTCCCTAAAATCACTTTATGGGGTTTAAAGGTATTATAAAAATTAATAAAGCATTTGAGCTTTTATTTTCTATCTTTTGCATCACTAAATATTTGTTGATTACGCTACATATTAACTCAAAACCTAGATTACACCATGAAGTGCAATTCTTCTTAACTCCTTAGAATAAAAATCGGCAGGGCTTTTAAACTTATGCCGTTTTCTTGGGCGTGTGTTCAATAGATATTGTATTTTCTTTATCTGTTCGTCATCAACTAATGAAATGGCCGCTGACTTAGGTATAAACTGACGTATTAAGCCATTGGTGTTTTCATTTGTGCCTCTTTGCCAGCTTTTATAAGGCTCCGCAAAGTATACGGTAGTGTTTAAATAATACTCAATAGCATGATGATAATTAAATTCGGTTCCATTATCAAAGGTGATGCTTTTAACCATTTTTTTAAACGGCGTTAGCAATTTTATTATCATATCTCTCGTTTCGGAGGCGGTACGTTGATTGAGGCGCCCAATTAATACTAGCTCTGTTTTGCGTTCAACTAATGTCACCAATGCTTGCTTGTCTTTACGGCTAATAATCGTATCGCCCTCCCAATGTCCTCGCGTTTTCCGGCTTTCTACATAACTTGGACGTTGTTTAATTGACCGTTTATAACGGCGGTCTCCTTCTTTGCTTGTAATAATACGAAAATCTGGTATCTTTCCTTCCTAGAAAGGTGATTATAATACATAGCAATCTCCAAACTGTGGTGGTGCGAAGGTGCTAGTATAAATCGCCTTTCTACTTTCTTCACTCCACCGTGTTTAAAATTGCACTTCATGTTTGAATTCAGGATATTTATAGCTTGGTTTCAAATTATATTTAACTTTTTATTAAAAAAATAAACCGACATTAGCCGGTCTATTTATTGTGTTGATTTTAGAATTTAAATTAATAATTAACTATTCTTATCATTTGCCACTAACGATATAACCATAAACAATTAATCCCAAAATGATACTTATTGAAACCTTAACAATCATATATTTAGTGCTAGTATCATATTTTTTCATTTCGCCAAGTGATAGCTCCTTATTTTTATTTCTTATATGATAATAGTAATACACAGGCAAACCAATTAAGGTGACCACTATTGAAGCTATACCATTTACGGTTTGATAAATTAACATTCCGTAAATAACATATATTGCACCTAACATAGCGATGATAGGAATAATCGGATAACCAATTACTTTATAAGTTCTAGTCACATTCGGGTATTTTCTTCGAGCAATTATTACACCAATGAAAGTTAATAAATAAAATACCCATATGGAAAACATCGATATTTCAGATAGACGATCAGCATCGAGTAACACTGAATAAAGGAAAGAAAAAATAACTAAAACGATAATCGCATTAATTGGTGAGCGACTTTCTTCATCAATAGTACTTAAATAACGTGCACCAATGATAGTCCCTCGTTCTCCCATACTAAAAATTGTGCGAGATAGCGTCATAATATAGCCATTAATGCCGCCTAAGATGGAAATCATAATACCAACTGCAACTAAATTACCACCAAAATGCCCAAACATCCGCTGTGAAGCAACCGCTGAAGTATCATGTCCTAGTGATACCATTTCTTTAACAGGAAAAATTTTGAATAATGCAATATTAATACAGGCATAAACTATAACAAGGAAGATTATGCCTAAAATTATGGCTCGGGGTAAAACTTTCGACGGATTACGAATTTCACCAGCTACCGATGCGACCTGCGCCCAACCGTCATACGCAAATAACGTAGCTAAAATAGCGACAGCGAAAGGCGCATAGCTTTCAATCCCTTGCCCACTAGCACTGAACAATACCACTTGTCCACTACCTTTCCATAATCCAAATATAGCTAATAATAGTATTGGAATAAGTTTGCATATAGTGGCAACAGTTTGCAAATAACCTGCTTTTTTAACACCTACTGCATTGATTGTTGCAATAAACACTAAAACGCCAGCACTCACAGCCATTCGATAAGCATCATTGATATGAAATAATAAGCAAAATACTGAGCTAAAATATCCGACTAGTGCTCCAATAAGTGAAGGCGCAAATAAGACAGTTATCATCCAACCATAAAGGTGAGAAACTTTCGCACCATAGATTTTTTCTAAATATACTAACATTCCACCAGTTCGAGGAAACATGACTCCTAGTTCACAAAGAGTTAAACCACCACAAATAGAAAATACACCACCTATTACCCAAGCTAGCAACGCAAAATTATAATCACCAGCAACTTCTAACACAGCAGGAGGTTTCATAAAAGCTCCTGCACCTAAAACCATTCCAACGACTAGTGATAATGCAGAAACTAAACCAAGATCCTTGCGCAAATTATTCTCTAAATTATGATCTGCCATGAAGTTCCTCTTGAAACATATAAAATTAATTAGCAAAATCTGATTATGATAGGGATTTATTTATAAAACACAAGAAAAGATTAACATTATCTACATAAAAACTTAGATAAATCAAATAAATAATTTTTTGATTTATAAAAAAGCCAGCATATAGCCAGCTTTTTGAATTACAAATAAGGTTAATTTATTTAGACTTCTGCATTTTCATATCAACAACCATACGACCTCGAATTTTACCTGCTTTCATTTCGTCGATCATATCATTGATATCTTCCAACGGTCTTTTTTCAACTATCGGCACGACCTTTCCTTCTGCACTAAACTGAAATGCTTCTGCTAAATCTTCACGAGTTCCAACCAATGAACCTAAAACTTGAATACCATCTAACACGGTTTTAGGAATACTTAAATCCATATTTTCTGAAGGCAAGCCTAAGGCGACCACACGCCCTAAAGGTCGCACTGAATTGATGGCCTGATTGAATGCTGTTTTAGTCACAGAAGTTACAACAGCACCGTGCACTCCTCCTCCAGTGTGTTCTTTAATATAAACGCCCACATCCTCAACTTTTTTAGGATTAACGACCAAATCAGCACCTAGTGTTTTACATAATTCTAATTGGCTATCGCTGTTACTAATAGCAACCACTTTATTATTAAACACTTTTTTACCATATTCGACAGCAAGTGTTCCCAAACCGCCAATCCCAAATACTGCAAGCCATTGTCCTGGTTTAGTAGCAGCCACTTTAATACCTTTATAGGTAGTCACACCAGCACAAGTTACACTTGTTGCTTGTGCTGGATCGAGCCCTTCTGGCACTTTAACCGCATAATCAGCTTTAACAATGCACTGCTCTGCCATGCCTCCATCAACAGTATATCCAGAGTTTAATGCATTACGACAAAACGTTTCTTGCCCAGAGATACAATATTCACAAGTACCACAACCAGCATGGAACCAAGCAATACTAACCCGATCACCAACTTTTAAGCTTTTTACATCTGGGGCAACTTTAATCACAATTCCTACACCTTCATGTCCAATAATACGACCTGGTTTTTTACCAAAATCGCCAGCTGCAACATGAAGATCAGTATGACAAAGGCCACAATATTCAACATCAACTAAGGCCTCTCCTGCTTCTAAAGAACGAATAGGAATATCTTTGATTTCGACTTTACCATCGCACTCTTGCTTAATAACTGCTGCTTTCATTTTTTCTCCTAGGAAATTTTAAAATTAAAATATCATTGGTTTTATTTTAACCTAATCCCACTTAAAAAATTTGAGTTATTTCACAATTTTATTAAATAGCATTGATTACTTAATAAACTATACTAAAACGTAGTCTTTCCTGAAACTTTTTAACAAAATAAGTTGGATATATCGTTTAAATAAATAAATCTGGCTGGTTTGAATATAAGGTAGGTCAGGTAAATGGAAAGTAAGAATAAATTCTTATACTTTCCATTTCAACATATTATTAAATAATAATTAAAATTCTATGGTCAGCATTTATTATGCAATATCTTTAGCTATATACTTTTGACTGTTATCCTTAATAAATAAATATAATCCAATCAATGCACCAAATCCAAATAATCCAATAACATAAATAGCTGGTGCCATTTTGCTAACAAAATCACTCAAAAAGGAGATCAACAGAGGTGTTAATCCGCCCGCAATAGCGTAAGCCATGTTAAATGAAAATGATACACCACTATAACGAATTTGGGTAGGAAACACTCTCACCATAAAATAAGCAAAAGAGCCTACAATACCAACACTAAAACCTGCTAAAGAATAAGTAATAAATAAAAGATGTGGGTTATCTAATGATAGATAAAAAATAGCAATAACAATAGTTGCAATAACACAACCTATTAACATCACTTTCCCCATAGCAAATTTATCCATCATCATTCCATAAAATGTACAACTTATAATTAGTCCAATGATAGCTAATATATTTCCTTGCAACGCATCTATCGCTGAATAACCAAATTGCTTTTGTAATAAAATTGGTGTCATTAGCATAATAACCATAATACCAGCAGACAACACCCAAGTGAGTAGCATAGATAAAATAGTTTGAGGTAAATACCCCGTTAATACAGTGAGCACTGGTATTTTTTTAGCTAATTCTTGTTGTTTACGATTTTGCATTTCCAGAAAAATTGGTGTTTCTTTTAACCAACGACGTAAATACATTGCTATCAATCCAAAGACACCGCCAACTATAAATGGTATGCGCCATCCCCAATCAATAAGTTGTTCCGAAGATAAGCACTTATTCATGGCCGTTGAAACTAACGAACCGAGCAAAATACCTAGGCTCAATCCGCTTGTCAATATTCCACATGCCAATCCAATTTTATTTTTCGGTACATGCTCAGATACAAAAGTCCAAGCGCCAGGAACTTCTCCTCCTACAGCTAGGCCTTGACATAATCGCATAAGCAGTAACAATAAAGGTGCAAAAATACCAATATTAATATACGTAGGTAAACAACCTATAAATAGTGTTGGTAATGCCATAAGCAGTATACTTAGCGTGAACATCCTTTTGCGACCAAATCGATCCCCAAAGTGGGCCATAACGATTCCACCCAATGGGCGTATTAAATATCCAGCAGCAAAAATACCAAAGGTCTGTACTTGGCTCAGCCAATCAGGCATATCATTCGGGAAAAAAAGGTGACTAATGGTTATAGAAAAAAAGACAAAAATAATAAAATCATAAAATTCTAATGCTCCACCTAATGCAGAAAGCGACAACGTTTTATAATCCTGAGCATTTAAAGTTCTTGTTGGTGTATGGAGTACTTTGTGCATGTTCATCCTTGTAAATTATTGTTTACAAACAGTTTAATATTTTTAACTACTATACTCTAACACTTAATCTTTTAAAAGAAGATAACAAATTAAGTAATAATTTAACTCAATCATAATGCCACTATATAACAATTGAATTTATTAAAATTATGCATATCGTTAAAACTAGCACAAATGATTAATAAACAACCAAATAAAAAAACTACAATAATACATCTTACTAAACGGAGAGCTATAAAATGGCTAAAAAATGTATTTCTCGTGGTAAATTTACACGTATGCAGCAGTTATCAAACCAAGATGGCATTATTGCAGCATTAGCGATTGATCAACGCGGTTCAATGGTTAAAATGATGGAATCTGCTGTGGGGAAAGATCGTTATCATATCGATATGGTGTATGAATTTAAAGAACTTGTCTCTCAAGAATTAACTAAATATGTTAGTGCAATATTGTTAGATGAAGAATATGGTTTTAAAGGCATGGCAGCTAAAAATAGCAATGCTGGATTAATCATGTCATACGAAAAAACAGGGTATGATGCTAGTACTCCAGGACGATTACCCGATATTTTGCCTGAGGATTCATTACAACGCCTAATAAAAAAAGGTGCCGATGCCGCAAAAGTATTGGTTTATTATAATCCGGATGATCCTCAAGATATTTTAGACAAAAAACATGCTTTTTTAGAACGTTTAGGCAATGAAGCTAGAGCCGCTGATATTCCTGTATTTGTTGAACCGATTGTATATGACAATGTGATAACCGATGATAAAAGTCCTGAATTTGCAAAAATTAAACCTCAAAAAGTCATCAATACAATAAAAGAGTTTACTAAAGAACAGTATTATATTGATATTTTAAAAGTCGAAGTTCCCGTATTGTTTAAGAATGTAGAAGGTTTTAACGACAACAATGTAGTTGTTTACACACAAAAACAAGCTGCTGACTATTTTAAACAAGCAAGTGAAGTAGCAACCCGTCCTTTTATCTATTTAAGTGCTGGCGTACCAACAAAAACCTTCCACCAAGAACTTATTTTTGCAGGTGAAAATGGCGCTAAATATAGCGGCATCCTTGGAGGTAGAGCAACATGGTTTGAAGGTGTTGCGGCCTATGCTAATGGAGGTAAAGAAGGTTTAAAACTTTGGCTAGATCAAACTGGTCGTGAAAATGTTGAACATCTCAATAAGATATTAAAACAATATGCAACACCTTGGTACGATATCTATGGCGGTAAAGATAATATTGAAGTGATTGATGTTAAATTAGGTAATTAATTGCTAAAACAAAAAAGAACAGGTTTATTCCTATTTTTCCTGTTCTTTTTAATACCTCGCTCTAGAACCATGATTTAATATCAAACAAAAATAGCAAGATCCGCATTTTTAATCATTAAATAGCTTTATCAAAAAATAGATCAACTTTACTAAATTTAGCCATTGATTGTAGGTAATCCTTAATTTTAGATGAAAAAGTTAAGCTTTTAACACACGTCAAATTCCGTAAAACTGGAAACAAACAGATATCATCTAAAGATAATTGTCCATTACATGCATCTGGTGACACAATAAATAACTCAAGTTTATTTAATATAGCAGATACGGCAGACACTAATGAATCCGTTTGCATCAAACATTCATCAAACGATCCCATTTTTTTTGATTTACTATTAACAAAAGAATCGATAGCACTTTGTGTCGCAAACTCAGCTAAACCTAGTTTTATATAACGTGGACACACTAACTTATAATCATATTGTTGCAACTGTTTTATTAAATCTGTGATATCTGACGATCTAGGACCTGTTAAAATGGGTTTATCGCCATAATTGTTATCAACATAATCAACAATGTCTAAACTTTCAGGCATATAGCTACCATCATCTTTTTGTAAAATAGGCACCATTTTTTCACCAATCATACGCTCTGGCGATTGAAAATCATCACTCAATAATACCTGTTTTTCAACCGGTATATTTTTTAGACCAAAAATCATTCTAGCCCTAACACAAAAAGGGCAATGCTCATAAATATACAGTTTCATTTTCGCTTCCTTAAGCGTTCAACCGCCCATAATAAAAAAACTAACCCCAAAAATAATAAAAAAACAATACTTGAAGCATACAAAGCTTTGGGATAACCGATTCGTACAACATTAATAAAAGGGTATGGATATTGATTAGTATAATAACCTCGGACAAAAATATAAATGCCGTAAGATAGCATTGATAATATTGATCCTATAATGACATGAACGTTGATGCGTCTAAATGGCCCCCAAATCAGCCAACTTAATAAACCCAAAGCAGGTATAACAGCATGTAAACTTTCGTTAGTGATTTTCATTAATACATTAGGCGGGGTATGGATACCTCTTAACACTAAATTATACACAATAGCCGTTATAATCACACCAGCCAAACCATTTAAGCGAATAACTTTAAAACTATATCGATTACAATTGGGGTTAACAGATAGCCACAAACAACTTAATGCCAGCATCAAATTTGATAACACCGTAAAAAAGCTATAATAATAAATTAATCGACCTATGGAAGATTCTGGTTGCCAAGGACGAAACTTTGTATGCCAATAAATATAAGTTTCCATGGCAATAATTGTGATAGCAAACAGTGCTATAAAAAGATTAATACTTCGCTTTAGCATAAAAAATAAATATAGATAAAACAGTACATCAGTATATACCAAACAGTATAAAAGCAAAAAGTTAACTGATTATTTTAAATTAATGCAAATAATTTAAAATAATCAGTTTTTAATATATAAATAAAATGCAATTCAACTAAAACATACTAACTAATGTCTACTGAGTGATATAAAAATAAATAGGTAATTAAATGATTAATCAATTGTTGTTTAAACTCGACGCCAAATTTTTTCATCATAGTCGTTTATTCTATAATTTTTAACTATACCAATGGCAGCATTTGTCCAATTTTTGAGTAAGGCTTAATCTTTAGTTTTAATTTTCAGTGCGATATTTTATTAAATGTCTCATTTAATAAGTAATACATCCCTCCCTTTATAAGGCTGTTCAAATTCTGCCAAATAAGTCGGGAGGATTAAAGGATATCATATTCTATAAGATGCCTTAACGTTATCACGGTGAAAATACAAATAAAAATCAAAAATTTGACATAGCTATATATATTACCTTAACGCTTAATCAGTGTTATTTTCTTGCAAACATGACACAACCGAAGCGGTAAGTGGTGTTTTACCTACCATGACCAATTGTTTATCTTTTTTTATAGATACATTTTCAATGGCTAATACTAATGCTAACCAATACGAACAATAACCAGCATAACCAATTGAATTATCGATATTAAAATGATTTTTTGCTTCAAACTGAATTCGATTAAAGTGGTGCATAATTTCATTTTTAAAATCTGACAAAATACCGCTATACCAAACCCCGCCATACTGGTTATCATCGGCACTACCCCACAATAAAGCATGTTCAATAGTTTGCGTGAATTCCGTTTTTTGTTCACTACGATAAACTTTTATTAATGGCGAATTAGCAGTAGGAAAAAATGGCGCTCTATTTACGTTTTCCCCTGCTAGAACTAGCATTGACGCAAACTCACCTTCGTCTTTAATTGGAGCAGAAAACAGATGTGTATTAATCACCAAAAGCAACTCATCATCATGATCACTATCGTCTAACCATGTTTCTATAAATGTAGATGAATGGCTGGGATCTTCAATTTCAAAGCTAGCAGGATGACAAATTCTTTTTCCCAATGTTTCCATCCATAATGCCTTTATTTTATCGTTTGAAACTTCAACATCAATAAATAACCTAACATGCAAATTTGATTGTGTTAACGCAGTTGCAAATTTAGCTTTGTATTCTTTTTCAAAACGAGTAAAAATGGCCTTTAAACGCTCATCAAAGCTTTCAGATTTCATACCATCAATCACAGATAAAGTCGTATGGGGAATAACAATGCCACTATTAAGGTGTAATTTACTTGTAATAAGAAAATCATTATTAACAATAGCGGCGGCATTTCTTGTTTCGCCCTGTTCTGTAATAAGTGAAAAGCCTAAAACATATAATCCTCTTTGCCCATAATGAATTAGTTTTTGTTTACGCTTTTCTATGCATAAATTCCACTGTTCAATATAAGCTAGACGATTACCATAGAGATAAACACCATATAAAAATATAAACAGCCAAAAAACAAAAGGAAAGGCAAAAAGGCCTGAAATAAAAAGGATATCTGATATGTCATAAAAAAAGCTGAGTGTAACAGTAATAATACAACCAAGCAAAATAAACACAATAAGCAAAACACCCCAGAACCAAAAATTCATTTTTTTAGCATCAGACAACGGAGCTGGCAGTAATGTTAAATCGATAGACATTAGCTTTTTCCTACCTCGGATAATGATGAGATTAAAGAACAACCGCAACTGCTTTTATGACCATCTAAAGCGACTTGCTTACCTTGATCGGAAAAAGTTGATTCGCCCTCAATAATAGGATTAATTCCATGGCCTTTTATTGGACAACTGACTAAATCCCCCACTCGAACAACGGGTTTGCCTAAAACTGTCATTGTCGATGAAGCAGTAATGACTTTTCCACCATGATCTGTCAAATCGCCTAACCGAATAACTCCGCGTAATTTACTCATGTTTCATTTCCTTTATTTTTTATATTATTAATTTCCACCTTTTGATATTGTGCATCTATTTTCTGATACTCTTCAAGCGAGCTAGCTTTGGATTTTTTGTCAATTTCTTCTGGCCAGTTGACTTTGATTGGCCATGTAAACTCTTCTTCTGGCATCAATTCCCCATCCAAATTATTATCCGAAAAGGCCATATAGTTATTTATCCACATCCATTCGTCATAGCTTGGGCTACCAGCAGTCAACAGAAAGTGGTCAATCACTTTAGTGGTATTAGGCTCACATACCACACATTCTAGACGATAGTTTCTAACCATTCCGCCACTAGCAAGAGGAACTGATACTGAGGTCATACAACCTTGAATATCTGCCCAATTAAACTCTTTAACCGTAATTTCTTTTACTTTTAAAGGTGAGCGAGTGAAAGTTGCCCACGACCCAAAATATAAAATAAAATGATCATAAATATAAACTTTACCTGTTTTACGATTAAAACGGATTGGGCAATCTTCAGGAGCATATAAATAATGCAAAAACATTTGAAAGGAAATATAAAGAAGGAATATCATTAGAAATTCAATAAAAATAGCTAGAATTCTTAAATCTTGAAAATAAATAATAACCAAACTTGTAATAAATACAAAAGCAATACACATCAAGTTAATTACAAAGAGAGCTAAAATAAAAATAATTCTAATAAAATATCCCATTCCTGTTATATGACGAGAAAATTCACAATAATCATCATTAGCATAACGTAATTTTTTATTATTACTTAAATGTAATTTTGTTGTATATACCCATTTATGCAAATCCTGTCGCCATGCGGAAACTTGCGGTTGATATTTGGATGGCATTATTACGTTCTCCTTTTTAATTGATAATATGTTCCATGCGTAGTGGCGATTTGGCGTCTTTACCTTGCCAGTAATGTAATATGCCAATCACTTTTTTCGCTTTTACCCTTAATTCGGCAACTTTTTGGTCTATCGCCACGGTACTTTGGAGATTATTTATTCCCTAATTTTTTATACTCAGCATCTATTTTCTGATACTCTTCAAGCGAGCTAGCTTTGGATTTTTTGTCGAGTTCTTCGGACCAATTGATTTTTACCGACCACTCATATTCATCTGGCATCTGTTCGGTATCTAGGTTTTTATCCGAAAATGCCATAAAACTATTCACCCACATCCACTCATCGTAACTTAAACTGCTATCCATACAAAAAGTAAAGTGGTCAATTACATTAGTGGTATTGGGCTCACATACCACACACTCTATGCGGTAACTTCTGACCATACCACCACCATAAATCGGTGCCGATACTGACGTCATGACTCCTTGAATATCTGCCCAATCAAACTCTTTCATTGTTATCTCTTTCACTCTAAATGGTGAGCGAGTAAATGTTTCTAACGAACCAAAATATAAAAGAAAATGGTCATAAATATAAACTTTACCTGTTTTACGATTAAAACGGATTGGGCAATCCTCGGGAGCATAGAATAGATAGAAAACAAACTGTAAGAAGAAATATATTAGATAAAGGAATAATAGCCCAAAAGGTATAAATATAAGCTTTTTTTCAGTTTCAAAAGTAATATCATAAAATGCAATATATACTGCAAAAAACGACAATAAAATAAGCATTATTAAACAAATAATAGTAACCCAACGTGGAACCCACTCCCATCCTATTGTTCGCCGAGAAAATTCACAATAATCATCATTAGCATAACGTAATTTTTTATTATTACTTAAATAATGGCGGGTTGTATAAACCCCTTTGTATAAATCTTCGCGCCAACATGACACTTGCGGTTGATATTTAGATGGCATTATTTATTCCTTAATTTTTTTATACTCGGCATCTATTTTCTGATACTCTTCAAGTGAGCTAGCTTTGGATTTTTTGTCAATTTCTTCTGGCCAGTTGACTTTGATTGGCCATGTAAACTCTTCTTCTGGCATCAATTCCCCATCCAAATTATTATCCGAAAAGGCCATATAGTTATTTATCCACATCCATTCGTCATAGCTTGGGCTACCAGCAGTCAACAGAAAGTGGTCAATCACTTTAGTGGTATTAGGCTCACATACCACACATTCTAGACGATAGCTTCTAACCATTCCGCCACTAGCAAGAGGAACTGATACTGAGGTCATACAACCTTGAATATCTGCCCAATTAAACTCTTTAACCGTAATTTCTTTTACTTTTAAAGGTGAGCGAGTGAAAGTTGCCCACGACCCAAAATATAAAATAAAATGGTCATAAATATAAACTTTACCTGTTTTACGATTAAAACGTATTGGGCAATCTTCAGGAGCATATGACAAATAGAAAAAAAATTGAGTAAGAAGGTAAAACATAAATAATACTAAAACGCAGCTAGGTATAACCAAAGCTTTATGCGTGCTAACAGGAATATGTGGAATTACGATATATAATACAAAAACTGATAGTAAAATGAGTATTGATAAACAAATAATAGTTATCCAACGAGAAAAATATCCTAAACCCATTGAACGCCGTGAAAACTCACAATAATCATCATTAGCATAACGTAATTTTTTATTATTACTTAAATGTAATTTTGTTGTATATACCCATTTATGCAAATCCTCGCGCCATGCGGAAACTTGCGGTTGATATTTGGATGGCATTATTACGTTCTCCTTTTTAATTGATAATATGTTCAATGCGTAGTGGCGATTTGGCGTCTTTACCTTGCCAGTAATGTAATATGCCAATCACTTTTTTGGCTTTTACCCTTAATTCGGCAACTTTTTGGTCTATTACCACGGTACTTTGGAGATTATTTATTCCTTAATTTTTTTATACTCGGCATCTATTTGTTGATACTCTTCAAGCGAGCTGGCTTTGGATTTTTTGTCGATTTCTTCTGGCCAGTTGACTTTGATTGGCCATGTAAACTCATCTTCTGGCATCAACTCCCTATCCAAATTATTATCCGAAAACGCCATATAGCTATTTATCCACATCCATTCGTAATAGTTTAAACTGCTATAGGCTGCTAGTAGAAAGTGGTCAATCACTTTAGTGGTATTAGGCTCGCATACCACACATTCTAGACGATAGCTTCTAACCATTCCGCCACTAGCAAGAGGAACTGATACTGAGGTCATACACCCTTGAATATCTGCCCAATTAAACTCTTTAACCGTTATCTCTTTAGCTCTAAAGGGCGAGCGAATAAACGTTCTTAATGAACCAAAATATAATAGGAAATGGTCATAAATATAAACCTTACCTGTTTTTCTATTTAAACGAATGGGACAATCTTCAGGAGCAAAACAAATATTCAAAAACATCTGAAGAAAAAGTTGAAATGACAATATTATTAAAAAAGTGCAAAGTATAAATATAGACCTACCTTCATTTAGTTTAGTAATAATATAAATAATAAATAATATTCCTAATATTATAGATACAACAAATATTAAAGAGAAGATTACTGTTATGCAACGAAGAAAATATTGCATAACAGGTAATCTTCTTGAAAATTCACAATAATCATCATTAGCATAACGTAGTTTTTTATTATTACTTAAATGTAATTTTGTTGTATATATTCCTTTATGCAAATCCTCGCGCCATGCGGAAACTTGCGGTTGATATTTGGATGGCATTATTACGTTCTCCTTTTTTAATTGATAATATGTTCAATGCGTAGTGGCGATTTGGCGTCTTTACCTTGCCAATAGTGCAAAATGCCAATCACTTTTTTCGCTTTTACCCTTAATTCAGCCACTTTTTGGTCTATTACCACGGTACTTTGGAGATTATTTATTCCTTAATTTTTTTATACTCGGCATCTATTTGTTGATACTCTTCAAGCGAGCTGGCTTTGGATTTTTTGTCGATTTCTTCTGGCCAGTTGACTTTGATTGGCCATGTAAACTCATCTTCTGGCATCAACTCCCTATCCAAATTATTATCCGAAAACGCCATATAGCTATTTATCCACATCCATTCGTTATAGCTTAAACTGCTATCTGTACAAAAAATAAAGTGGTCAATTACACTAGTAGTATTAGGTTTACATACCACACATTCAATACGGTAAGTTCTGGCCGTACCACCACTGGCAAGCGGTGCCGAAATTGAACTCATTACCCCTTGGATATCTGCCCAATTAAACTCTTTAACGGTTATCTCTTTAGTTCTAAAGGGCGAACGAGTAAAGGTAGCCCATGATCCAAAATACAATAAAAAATGATCATAAATATAAACCTTACCTGTTTTTCGGTTTAAACGGATAGGACAATCTTCGGGGGCATATAGCAGATAGAAAAAAAACTGAATTAAAATATAAGCAATATAAATAAATACAATACAACTTGGTATATATATAAGTTTATTTATTATTTTATCCTCAACTATACCAGGTATTACCATATACAATACAAATAAAATCATACACATCGTCAAACCTAGACAAATCATTGTGATTAAACGACCAATTTTCCCCCACCCTGTTAATCGTCTTGAAAATTCACAATAATCATCATTAGCATAACGTAATTTTTTATTATTACTTAAATGTAATTTTGTTGTATAAACCCCTTTGTATAAATCTTCGCGCCAACATGAGACTTGCGGTTGATATTTGGATGGCATTATTACGTTCTCCTTTTTTAATTGATAATATGTTCAATGCGTAGTGGCGATTTGGCGTCTTTACCTTGCCAGTAATGTAATATGCCAATCACTTTTTTCGCTTTTAACCTTAATTCGGCAACTTTTTGGTCTATCGCCACTGTATCATTTATATTTGATTCGATAGGATAATCTTTAGAAGCAACCCAGCGCACTAAATCATAATTACATTGATTGGGTGATACCATAACATTCAGAGTTTCCTCGTCTTTACCTTTTACAATTTGGACCTTAGCCGATTGCCCTTCTGAATCAGTTAGATAGACCATACAGGTATAACGGCTGTGCGCATCAAAATTGGGCAATTTAATATGCACATGCAGCCCCCCCGTATAATCTAATATATCAAGATCATTCTGACTGTATATAAAGTAATCAGCAAAAAATTCTAAATCCATAGAATCATAATTTAAAGCCAAATAAACACCTGAAATATAGGCAAAATAGTCATTTAACGCCGCACTGGTGCCAACAGCGGTGAGAGGATAAGGCCCCCCTTTTTCTTGATGTTCATGGTTACCAAAATAGCAACGGTTAAACCAAATTTCCATGGGCGACCAACGATCGGCTTCTGAGCCTATATACACTAAAATTACGCCAATAACGGCAAAAGCTATTGCAGCCAATACAACTGTCCATGAAATACTAATTATGGCTCCGTATAAACTTATTAAACCAGATATTATTGTAAAACTACCGCCTATTATAACTAGTTTAGCATCATCACTATCACCATTTTTCGCATAACAATACCCTTTATAAATATCCATTGCCCCATCTAATATCGCAATAAGCGCTAACGTTCCCCCAGTGACTTTTATAAATTTATCACAACCCGGTATCATAGTGGTAAAGATATTGGTTTTGGGTAATGCACTACCAACTAGCTTAATCGTGTGGGCCATTACTTCAGCCGACATTAACGACATAATTACACCAGTTTTTGCCATGTCATTAAGAATTTCCTCTTTCACATCTTGCCGCATGTCACGCCCTTCAGCCTCGAGTACTTTCCTATTTTGATTGTATAGGTGGCCTTGTAAAAATATCATTAACCCATTCATAAAAACCCCTTTTGAGGCATCAAACGCGATTCGTCGTTTGGCGACCTGCTCTATTGCTATTTCAAGTTTATCTAGAGTTAGCTCACCACTAAATTGGTGAGCGTGTTTAATTTCAGCGTCTAACACCTTTTTGGCTTTGGCAAGGGTGGGTTCTTTTAAATTGCCGCCTTTTTTCAACTCATCAATCATGTTATTCATTGAGGCTATATCATCAGCCAACACCATAAACTCCATTTGAACCGTTTTTTCGAGCTGTTTTTTAGTCAGTTGGCTTTCAAATTGCCAACGCTTATCGGCATCCGATACTCTTGATAGCTTATACAGCTTGGAATTTTTATCAATGCTCACCGTTGATACATCTGAATGATCCATCAAAATTTCATAAACTTTGGGTAGGTTTTTAATTTTTACCGGTAAACTTATACGCCTATGCTCAATACCCGAAAAAATTTTAAGCAGTTCTGTGCCATGATCTTTCATTAAAATGTCGTTAATTAACTTAGCATTCTTGGGTGGATTAGCAACACCAGCAGCCATCCAATTCATTAATACTTCCATTTGATCCACAAATAAGGTCGTATTTTTCGCATCAATTGGCAAATTCAAAATATCGTTAATTTTGCCCACTAATTCATTAAGAATGGTTACGTTCGTTTTGTGGTTTGCTGCCTCTTGATTTTGCTCCATTTCAACAATCCGTTGTTTTAGTAGCAATTCATACAGATTATTGTCCTGACCTTTTAACAGATGAAAATAGATGGAATTTTCGTCTCGTAATAGGCTGTCCCATAAGCCAAACTGTTCAGGTAGCTTCGCCATTGTTATATTACCTTGTAATATGGTAGTAATATCTTCAAAATAGCCTAAGTGGTCTTTAGAGTAGTCGTTTTCTTGTTCCCGTTTCCAAAACTCAACTTGGTTATAGTTGGTCAGTCCAGCTGGGGCATATTTAGACGGTTTATCTTTTGAGCCAAAAAGCCAAGTAACATAAACTAAATAATCGATTGATATTTTGCGGATGTCTTTAACTATTTCGTCAAATAGTTGTTTTTCTTCTTGGCGAAATGCGCCTAGTTTACCCTTATCCAGCCGTGCATCGAGTTTTGCCCATTCCTTTTTAAATTTGCTTTCAGCTGCATTATCCAATGTCCAATGAAATCGTCTTACATCAACAGCTGGTATGGCGGATTTATGCTTTGTGAGTAGTTCTTTTTTTTCTGCTTCTGATAAGGCAACTTCTTTATATCCATTTTCTTGTAACGTTTTGATAGTATTATAATAAGAATTCTTCGCACCTTTATAATTAGAGCCTGGTTCATAGGCATCGTAATATTTTGGCTGAGTGTCAGCGCCTTCATAATCTTTGTCTATAACTTCATTACAATAGTTCTTTAATCCTTTTTTATAAGCGTCAATACAAGACACAATCCTGCGTTTATAGCCACGCTCAGTAGAAAAATATTTATGATAATATTTGGAGGTATCTGTATTGGGTCTTAGGGGGACTGTTATTGCTTGTGACTGTGCGGTGTCACTTTGATTGTCATCAATATTAGGATTTATAAGGCTTTGAAAATAATCTTTTGCATATGGAAACAGCTGTGGTAACTCATCAGACGCATTTAACCAGTTATCTGATGGCGTATAATCTGCTATTTTTTCGTTATAGGCATCAGTTAATTTTTTCTCTATTTCTCGTTCGTGCTCTAAAAAGGCATTATTAATAGGATCAAAGTTCCGAAATCGTTGAGCATTCAGCTCTTCGGCTATGCCGAAGGTGTCTTCTAGCACAATGCAACCTATTGTACATTGATACTGCTTTTCAAATTTTGCGGCTATATTTGCAATTGCGTTTAAATTATCTTTATCTGAATAATCATAAAATTCATGTGCACTTGGAAAACGTACGTTAAAATCTTTTTTGTCAAAGAAAAACTCAGGTAAATAAGGTGCTTTATTCTTGTCAAGTAAATCGTTGAAAGCAAAGCTACGTCCGTCGGTTAAATCGGTAGGATTGTTTCGCGTTTTGTCGTTTATCGTTACTTGGGTGAATCGTCTTAAATCAGCATCTGGAGAACGGTAATAATCTTCAATATCTTTTGACCAAGCTCGACGGCTATAAGCTATCCATACCGTGGCATTTAATACATCAATATTGGCAAAAATAGCGGGGATATTGTGGTTCTTTTCAGTGCATTTTTCAGCTAAATCTTCAATTTCGTATTTTTTCATATGGTAAATGGATCGATGCCGTAATGCTCCTTTCGAGGTCACTTCGTAGCCTAATAATTTTCGAATGCCATTTTGTTCCATTAATACATAAACATATCCTTTGCGTAACATTCTTAAGGCGTATTTATGCTTCGTTAATGCCACGTTAGGGCGCCTATCAGCTAATTTGGGTACGTTTTCTGACCAGTCTATACCGTGGTAAGCATTGGGATTAATAACCGATTGGCGAACTAAAAAAAATGGCATGCCGTTTCGTTGACAAGTACCACATCCACCATCGGCCATTGCTGAAGTGTTTTTTGCTTCAGTAAAAATATTAGGGTCAATTTTTTCCATGATATATTCCTTTGTTATTATTGTTCTAGCTCTATTTGACTTAAATGCTGTGCTAAAGTACCTGGTTCATCTATTGTTTTAGCTATCGCGGCTTTTAACGATTTGGGATCTAATCGGTTTTTATAGCGCATAAGCACTAATGATAATGTAAATAGATCGTTGCTATCTTCTAACCCTTCTATTTTTGCTTTGTTATAAAAATCTGCTAATAATAATATGTCTGAATCTTCAATATTTTTATTTTGATTTTCACAGATATTTTGCCAAGCTACAGTTAAGTGATATAACTGAACAGATTGTTTTAAAAAAGTTTTAGTTTCTTCTGTTACAAATAGATCAAAGGGTTCAGGGGTATAAGATAATGATTGAATAACCTGCAAATGATTGGTGAAGGATGTAAAACAGTAAGTACTACAGCAATTTAATAAAGTTGGTAACCAATCAGGACAAATTTTATTGCCTTCTTGCAATAAAAACATTCTAAACGGTTCATAAAAAGGAACAAAACGAACTCCAATTAATTGACCTAACTTTAAACCGATGTTAATCAGTTGCTCACTTAAAAACTGGGGGGCGTTTTCGCTAACTATACAGCCACACAAATATCGTTTTGGTAGCGAACCTTCTTCCTTTAGTTGATTACTAATAAAATGAACTAATCTTTTATTGATTGGTTCATCAGGTTTTGCGATCACAACTAACTTTGGGCAATGACGTGGATCGTGGGCTAAATCAGGTCTTAGCACAACTTGGATAGCTTCTTTACCTAGATTTTCTTGCAAACTGTCCATCGATAATAGATGAAAATAACTGAGCGAAACTAGGTTATCAATTAATAGATAACGATACTGCTTGCGTGCTTTTTCATTCTCTAAAAGAGTGAGTATTTGCTTTTCCATTATGCTGACTCCGAACAAGTATCGCCTTTTGGCAAATTGGTTTTTGCCACTTGATAATTTGATGGCCCTAATATACGAAAGCTAGCAGATTCAATCTGAACATCACCTGGTGCTAGCATTTTTATACCGCCATTTTCAATTACAATAGCAACATCATCACATGCCAATACAAGTTTTTTCTTGGCTGATATAATTACTTCGCTGTCGGTGCTGGTAATTGTCATATTTTGTTTTGAACTCAATTGCATTTCATCATTTTGAGCCTGTATTTCGACATTACCTTGCGAAGCAAATAGCTTTATGCCCATTTTGTTGGCAAATAGGCTTATCATGTTACCCGCAGTGACCATAAAGCGTTTAAACGCACTAACATCAACCGTGTTTTGTGCTGTCTGGATAATGTTTTCACCTGCGGTGTGTTGAATTGAACTTGGGGTGACATCCGCCATGCCAGCTGGTGCGTACGTAAGTATTCCCGGTTGTTTTAGTTCTTTTAAGCTTTGTTCAAATAGCTGTTTTTGGGTTTGTAAATCAGCCAGTTCAGCTTTGGCGGCCTCGGCAAGTTCATTGAGCCGTTTAACCATTTCAGCCGCTTGCGCTAGTTCTTTAACAGCATTGTCCATTTGTAGCTGTATATGACTTGCTTGCGTTTGTTCTTCACTGGTAATATACAGCCCTTTACCCGCTCTTATCGCGCCCCATTCGTCGGTGCGCAGTTCAAAACCTTCACCGCGGGGTTGTTTTTTTTCGTTAACTAAGTGACCGATATTAAGTTGAGTTTTTCCGTATTCGGTGGCTAGCTTAATATGTTCTTGCCCACGTTTATCATCCATGCGCAGTTTGTTATTAGCTGGGGTGCGAATGACATTGCGGTGTTTGTTGATGGTGGTAACAAGGTCAGGGTGAGCACTGTCATGCATTGCATGGGCTATATACGGCCTATCGGGGTTGCCGTTCATAAAGGCGATGGCCACTTCGGTGCCGTCAATTAACGGGAAGTGAAAACCATAGGTGTTACCCGCATAAGGTTTAGCTAAACGTACCCATAAGCTTTCCGTGCCACTTTTCCATTGTTTCAGGTCAACATTAAATTTAACCCGATATCGTCCTTGCGGGTCGATATAACCATAGGTGTCATGATTAGGACTGGTGACACGGGCAGGTAATGTGCCACTAACTTGTGGCCAGCGTATGGGCGCAGGGCGATAGGGTTTTAAAGCTTGATAGGGAATGGCGGTAAAGGTGAGTTCATAGGCATCAGTGCGATTACCTTGCCCCTGTACACTTAAAATAATCACCCCGTCATTGATATCTGCCAGCGGACTGCCATTGATGTTAATCCATTGACCGGGAGCAAGGTTATAGTGGTTACTCTTGCCTTTGAGGATAATTTTCTGGCTAATGGCCTGTTCATGGCGAATACGCGCATACCATTGGCCGCTTTCAATCTGATTATCGTGAGTGTTATTGTCATTATCACGATTATCGTCACTATTTTGCGGGTTTTCTTGTCCGTTGCTATCTAAGCCTTTATAGTGCTCGGCATAACGGTAGTCGGTGCCATAGGTGGTAAGGTCTTTGGGTTGGGTATTAATCTCGCCCTGTAAATCGGCTAGGGCATCACGGTAGTTATAGTCTTGTACCTTGACTGAGGAGACCACCACTTCACTATGCAGGCTGATATCCCACACACTTTCAACGCCACTATCTGCCATGCCACTGGGTTGTTTATAGTCGATATCAGCGACCTGCGCATAGCCTTGCTCATAATCACTTAACACCATCACATCACAGTTGTGCTCAGCGTGCGTTTCAAAGCGAAACCAGATACCGACATCGGCCAATAAGCGTTGAATAAATTCAAGGTCACTTTCTTGCCACTGAGTAATAAACTCCCGCTCAGGGTAGCTATCTTTTAGCTCTAGACGGTAATCAATGCCTGTCAAACCATGACTGCGTAGCACTTCTTCAACCACACTGACCACACTTTGATTTTGAAATATGGCATTATGTTGCCCCACAGCCAACCGTGCTAAGCACGAAGATAACACCACTTGATAATGGGCTTCATCTTTATTGACCGATAACTGACTAAACTCAGTAATCACCCCATGCAAGGTGCGTTTATTACTCAACGTGGGCAAGTCACTTAATGAGCGGATAGCGGAAGTTAATGGTTTGTTGATAACAGGATTAAAGGAGAAGGTCGATTTTTGATTAAGAAAGGAATCAGGCGATAAGGTTTTATCAGTACAGGTAAAAGTAATCACATAACGCCAAGGCTGGTTTAACGACTCATCACCATCAATATGCAAAACCGAAATCGGCGCCCCCAGCCCGTCAACCGTTAAGGTATAGCGATTATGGCTAACCCCACTCAAACCCGCCATTAGATCGCCAAAACCTTCACCGAGTTGCTCCAGAAGACGATTAAGTTCGTTTGACATGTTTTCCTCCTCCTTATATCCAATTTTAAAATCAGTCTGTCTATTTAATTATTTTTTATATTTTATACTCAGCATTACTGAGTTCAAGCAACAGACAGCTTAGCTAAAAAGCATACACAATTTTAGTGTGAAATTTAATCTTTTTTTTAAAAAAATGTTAAATGAATGTTGTTTAATATGAATAATTTCTGTTAGTTAAGCAAGTAATTGACAGCTACTTAAACTTTTTATTGAATAAGTGATTTAAATAACCTGACTTTTGTTAATGTGTAGAAATTTGTACAACTAAAAATAGCAATTTTTACTTAAACTGCAACTTATTGACAGCTAGTATATAATATAAAGAATAAACGTAATGTAGAGATAATTTTGATGTCTAGCCAAGATACACCTGCCCAAAATAAAATGTTAATAGACCGTTTTCTAGATTCATTGTGGCTAGAAAGGAACTTAGCTGAAAATACCATTGCTTCTTATAGACTTGATTTGTTGGCACTAAGTCAATCTTTACAACAGCAAAATGTCACATTCCTAACAACTCAAACGTTTAATTTACAAAACTTTTTAATGCAACGAGTAGAAGATGGGTATAAAGCAAGTAGTTCAGCACGTTTGCTTAGTGCAACTAAACGTTTTTTTCAGTATTTATATCAAGAAAATTATCGCACTGATGACCCTTCTGCAGTATTATCATCCCCCAAACTTCCTAAAAAATTACCTAAAGACTTAACTGAATCGCAAGTCGATGCGCTACTAGAGTCGCCAAGCATAGAAGATCCCATTGAACTTAGGGATAAAGCGATGTTGGAAGTACTTTATGCCACCGGTTTACGCGTATCTGAATTAGTAAATTTAGAAATTAGCGATGTTAGCTTACGTCAAGGTGTAGTAAGAGTAATTGGTAAAGGTAATAAAGAGCGCTTAGTCCCACTTGGAGAAGAAGCAATTTATTGGCTTGAATATTATTTTAAATATGCCAGAAATGATCTTTTAAAAAATGGACCTATTGATGTGCTTTTTCCAAGTCGATTAGGAAAAAAAATGACACGACAGACTTTCTGGCATCGAATTAAATATTATGCCATACTAATCGGTATAAATATTGATGCACTTTCTCCTCATGTGCTTCGACATGCTTTTGCGACACATCTTCTTAATCACGGAGCAGATTTGCGCGTCGTTCAAATGTTGCTTGGGCATAGCAGTTTATCAACTACACAAATTTATACACATGTTGCAACAGAAAGGTTAAAACAGTTACATAGTAAACATCATCCTCGAGCATAGGATTGACAAAAATAAGGATAATTGAATGAAAAAATTAGTTATATGTTTAGGCTTAGCGTTAATTTCAAGTTCAGTATTAGCAAGTAATAATGAAATTGCAAAATCTTTAGATAAATTCGGTTACGATAGCAAAGAATCAAAAATTTTTGATAGTCCAATTAAAGATTTTAAAAGCGTTAGCACGCCAGAAGGTATTGTATACGTTAGTAAAGATGGTAAATACTTAATTCAAGGCTCTATTTTTGATTTACAAGGTGATGAACCAGAAAACATTGCTAACAGCATCAATCTTAGCCTAATAAAATCAATTGAAAAAGATGCCATTATTTATAAAGCTAAAAATGAAAAATACATCATTTCAGTATTTACTGATTATACTTGCCATTACTGTAAACTACTACATGAAAATATTGATAAGTATTTAGAAGCGGGTATTTCAGTTCACTATTTTGCATTCCCTCGTGCAGGTGCTAACAGTGATGTTGGCAAAAACATGCAATCTATTTGGAGCATGGCTGATCGCAAAACTGCATTTGACAATGCATACAAAGGTAATAAAATTTCGCCAGCAAGCAGCATGATACCTTATGTAACACAACAATTTAACGTCGGTAAAAAGTTAGGGATTGGTGGCACACCTGCAATTGTCTTACCTAACGGCCAACTTGTTTCAGGTTACGTGCCTGCAGATAAACTAATTGAATTTCTTGATCACAAAAACTAAATAAAAATTAGCAGTTATTGTTACTAAAATGTAAATTAAAATGAAAACACATGTTAGCGCAAATGCGCTAGCATATAAATTATGAAAAAAAGTAAATTAAAACATCGCAAATTACCTGAAGTACTTCCAGAATTTTCTGATGATATTCCGTTATTATTACAACGGATTTATGCATTGCGTGGTGTTGCTAGCATGCAAGATCTTGATTACACCACACGCAATCTATGTAATTACGATAAACTAGATGGTATTAAAAAGGCAGTCGAAATTCTTTATTCAGTAATGAAAAATAATCAGCAAATCATGATTGTTGGTGATTTTGATACTGATGGTGCCACCAGTACTGCTTTAACCATCAGAGCCTTAAAAAATATGGGGTACCAATTTGTTGATTATATCATTCCTGATCGCTTTAATGATGGATATGGATTAAGTGTTTCGGTTGTTAAAAAGGCCATTTTACAAAATGCACAACTTATTATTACCGTTGACAACGGAATATCTGCTATTGAAGCTGTCGATTTTGCTAAGCAATCAGGATTGTCAGTCATTATTACTGATCACCATTTATGCCCTGAGCTACTACCTAATGCCGACGCCATAGTCAATCCTAATTTACCTAATTGTACATTTCCATCTAAGCATTTAGCTGGGGTGGGTGTAGCTTTTTACTTTATGCTGGCTTTACGAGCAAAATTACGGCAAGAAAATTGGTTCTCCGACAATAATTTAGCTGAATATAATGTAGCAAATTTATTAGATCTAGTTGCTTTAGGCACTATTGCTGACGTGGTTAGACTTGATCATAACAATCGTATTTTAGTTCATCAGGGTATAAACAGAATACGAGCTGGCTATTGTTGTGAGGGCATCAAAGCCTTATTACAGGTATCTAAAAAAGATCCTATTAATCTTACGTCTACCGATTTAGCTTTTTATATAGCGCCACGATTAAATGCAGCAGGTAGAATGGATAATATGTCATTGGGTGTTGAATTACTACTTTGTGATAATTATGATTCAGCAATCAACAAAGCTATGGATTTGGATAATCTCAATAGTGATCGAAAGTTAATTGAGCAAATGATGCATAAAGAGGCCTTATCATTCATTCAAGAAATTGAAAAACAAAATATCACAATTCCTAATTTACTCGTGTTTCATCATCCAGAATGGCATCAAGGCATTATTGGGATCTTATCGTCACGTTTAAAAGATAAATATCATCGACCAGTCATATCTTTCGCTTCAACAGAAGATGGTTTTCTAAAGGGCTCCGGACGTTCAATTAAAGGCGTTCATTTACGCGATCTTCTTGATGAATTAAATCAGAAAAATCCTGATCTAATAATCAGTTTTGGAGGTCACGCAATGGCTGTTGGGTTAACTATTCGAGAAGAAGATTTAGAACGTTTTAAAAATAATTTTGAAACACTTTTAGATGCACGCTTAGAACCCGATTTGCTAGAACCAATTATTGAAACTGACGGTGAAATAGATAGCCAAGATCTTACTTACGAAATCGCCAAACAATTAAAAGAATCAGGACCATGGGGAGAAGGATTCTACACTCCCATTTTTGACGGTGAATTCATTATTCATCAACAGAGATTACTTTCAGACAAACATCTAAAACTAGTACTAGAACCCCAAAACGGTGGTCCACTTATTGAAGGAGTCTTTTTTAATGTAAATAGACAACTATGGCCTGATCAATCGATAAAAAATGTGAAAATAGTATACCATTTAGATGTTGATGAATTTCGTGGCAACCAAGCTCCACTATTAATGGTTCGGCATCTATGGCCACTCGCATAAACAATCAGAATCGATTATAATTACAAGGTTGCTCTGAATTTACATCTGTTTACCAATCAAATAAGCAATGGTTACCCAATACTATCGATATAACTTTTATACAATGTTAAGGATTCAAAATGCATATTCATATTCTTGGAATTTGTGGCACATTTATGGCAGGGATTGCTTTAATAGCTCGCTCTCTAGGTCATAAAGTAACGGGTTCAGATAAAAATGTTTACCCACCAATGAGCACACTTTTACAAAAAGAACACATTGATATCATTGAAGGATATGATCCATCACAACTGACATCAAGACCTGATTTAGTCATTATTGGCAATGCGCTATCAAGAGGTAACCCTTGTGTAGAATATCTTTTAGATAATAACATTCCTTATATTTCAGCACCTCAATGGTTACATGACAATGTATTACGGGATCGTTGGGTCATAGCTATTGCTGGAACTCATGGTAAAACTACAACTGCGGGTATGGTCAATTGGATTTTAGAAAAGCAAGATTACAAGCAAGGATTCGTTATTGGTGGTGTACCGGGTAATTTTGATGTATCCGCAAGATTAGGTGAAGGCAATTATTTTGTTATTGAAGCAGATGAATATGATTGCTCGTTCTTTGATAAACGTTCAAAATTCATGCATTACTGCCCAAAAACACTTATCATGAATAATCTAGAATTTGATCATGCAGATATTTTTGATGATCTCAGTTCTATTCAAAAACAATTTCACCATTTAGTTCGTTTAGTGCCAAGCAATGGATTAATTATCTCACCACAAGAAGATGTAAATTTAAAACAAGTATTAGCTAAAGGTTGTTGGAGCCAAAAAGCATTCACAGAATCAGAAAACGGCTGGCTAGCACAACGTATGAATAATGATGCGAGTCATTTTGCGGTTTACTTTAACAATAAAAAAGTAGGCGAAGTAAAATATTCATTAGTTGGCGAACACAATATGCATAACGCACTAATGGCAATTGCAGCCGCCCATAATGTGGGCATTGAGCCTGCTGATGCTTGTTTAGCACTAGGTTCTTTTGCCAATGCTAAAAGACGATTAGAGCTTTATGGTGAAGTTAATAATATTGAAATCTATGATGACTTTGCCCACCACCCAACTGCAATTTTAGCCACATTAGAAGCATTACGCAGTAAAATAGGAGCTAATCGTCGCATTCTAGCCGTACTTGAACCACGCTCAAATACGATGAAATTAGGGGTATCTAAAGATGAACTAGCCCCATCACTTGGTCGAGCTGATGAAATTTTTATATTCCAACCAGAACAACTACCTTGGCTAGTGGCTGATGTGGTTGATGCTTGTATTCAACCCGCTTACTGGAGTGGTGATATTGATTTGTTGGTTGAAATGATCACAAAATCAGCTAAACCAACCGATGCAATTTTAATTATGAGTAATGGTGGCTTTAATGGTATCCATAAAAAGATTTTAGAAAACTTAAAGAAGAAACAAATAAAAAACCAAGAACAATAACCGCTAGTCTAAAAATAATATAAATAGCAATATGATATATGCCACATCATGTGGCATATCAAACAAAAAGGATATTTCATGAATGAAACTACCGACATGATTGCTATGCTATGTCGCAGAATAAAATTAGCCAGAATTGAGAAAAATTTATCCCAACTAGAACTTGCGCAAAAATCCGAAATAGGCATTGCCACAATAAAACGTATTGAACAAGGCGAATCAATTACATTACAAACATTAATTTCCGTCCTCCGTGGATTAGGTGAACTTGATCAACTTAATAATTTACTTGCCTATAACGAAGTTATCCATATTGCCTCAGCAAAACAACCAAAACGAAAAAGAAAACAACGAAAAGTAAAAACGGAACGGGTAGATGTACTAACAGAAAATGATTTCTTGCGCTCTAAAGTTAATACTATGCACTGGAAACATTAAATACAATCTAATGTCTCGCCGATTTTACAATCGGCGAATTCGACAGAAAAATAGCAACAACCTAATTACAATGAACCGTAATTGCTAGCCCACCACGCGATGTTTCTCGATATTTTGCATTCATATCCTTTCCTGTTTCATACATTGTTTTAATAACTTTATCTAAAGATACTTTTGCTGCAGTAATTCGTCTTAAAGCCATTCTTGTTGCATTTATCGATTTTACTGCGGCAATGGCATTTCGCTCAATACAAGGAACCTGAACTTGGCCTGCAACTGGATCACAAGTCAAGCCTAAGTTATGCTCCATTGCTATTTCTGCCGCCATGCATACTTGTTGAGGATTACCGCCTAAAAGCTCAGCAAGTCCTGCCGCAGCCATAGAACAAGCAACGCCAACTTCCCCTTGACATCCCACTTCTGCACCAGAAATAGAAGCATTTATTTGATAAAGTTGTCCTATTGCGCCACAAGTTAGAAAGAAACGAATATAAATATCAGGTGTAACTGGATTAATAAATTTATCATAATAAGCGAGCACAGCAGGTATAATACCACATGCACCATTTGTTGGCGCAGTAACCACTCGTCCTCCTGCTGCATTTTCCTCACTAACTGCAAGCGCAAACATATTTACCCAATCAATAATCACCATTGGATCACTAATAAATTTATCCTTAGTGGTAGACAATTGACGGTATAACGAAAACGCACGACGAGGAACTTTAAGTGGTCCTGGTAATAGCCCTTCTGTATTCATACCTCGTTTGATACATTCCAAAATAGTTTGCCCAACACGAGAAAAATAGGATTCAATTTCTTCATAAGAGTGTATTTGCAACTCATTTTTCATCATAATACTAGAAATTGATAATGAGTTATCTTCACAATGTTTTAATAATTGCTCAGCTGAAGCAAATGGATAAGGAAATTTTACTGAATCCTGCTCTTGTTGACCAAATTGCTCTTCTTCAACAACCTGACCACCGCCAACAGAATAATAAGTTTTCTGAAAAACTAATTTATCGCCGCTATATGCAGTCAAAGTCATACCATTTTCATGTAATGGTAAAAATTTAGAATGAAACACCATACAACTTTCCAACGGAAAATCGATTTCATAACGATCATTGTAAATAGATAACCGCTGAGTTTGGCTAAGTTTTTCGATAACACTTGGAATACTATCAATATCAACAGAATCAGGTTTTTCACCAGCTAATCCCATAATAATAGCAATATCTGTTTGATGACCTTTGCCTGTTAACGACAAAGAGCCATAAACATCAGCCACAATTTTTGTTACTGATGCCATCATATTATTACTGATTAGTTGATCTATGAATGCCTTCCCTGCCCTCATTGGTCCTACTGTATGTGAGCTTGAAGGTCCAATGCCAATTTTAAATATTTCAAATACCGAACTCATATTTTTCCCTTTTGATGCAAAACATAAATTAATACTGCTATCCTAGTGATATCTTTACGAATTAACTTTTGCTAATAAAATAACCAATAATCATCTTGCCACTTACCCCATACTGATACCTAGGTATCACTTTTGAAATTATGAAAATAAGTTTTAATACCCATTAATAGTTAATTCTTGCTATATCGGTAGATTATTTTACTAGTAGCTGTATTTACCTACCAACGAATGCCAGTAGGTTTTATATATTAAATAAACAAGTAAGTGGTAATTACCCATGAATTAAATTTTATAATAAATTATAGATAGCGGCTGAAATTGCAACTAATCCCATAACAACAATAAACACATTACTTAGCCTTCCTTTATATTTTGCTAGTACAGGTAATTTATGAATTGCATACATTGGCATTAAAAACAACAACACAGCTAAAATTGGGCCACCAAGTGATTCAATAAGACCTAAAATACTTGGATTTAATGTTGCAACCCCCCAAGCAGTTACAAACATAAAGGCAATAGCTAATTTATCAAGTTTGTTTTCTGAAATTGTTTTATTACGGCTACGCAAAAATTTATTAACAACACCATTAAATCCTTCTTTACCACCTAGATAGTGACCTAAAAACGATTTAGCCATTGCAATAAATGCAATTGGAGGACCAATATACTCAATAACAGGTGAATTAAATCGATTAGCCAAATATGACAACGTTGAGATATTTTGAGCTTTTGCATCTAAAAGTTCAGCAGGCGACAAGCAAAGCGCACAACTAAAAACAAAAAACATCACTGTTACAACCATCATGATATTGCTTGCTGCAATAATTTTAGTACATTTAGGTTCAGCATAAACGTCACCATATTCTTTACGTTTAGCTACCGCTAAAGATGAAATAATTGGTGAATGATTAAATGCAAAAACCATAACAGGAATAACTAACCAAAGTGTCATTAAAATACTTTGTTCTCCGTCACTACTACCAAAAGACAAATTGGTAAAAATTTCACCATTCCACTCAGGAATTAAAAATAACGCTAAAATCATTAAAACGGCAATAAATGGAAAAACTAATATTGACATAACTTTAACAATAAGTTCTTCGCCAAAGTGAACAATTGACATTAAAAATGCAACTAAAACAAATGAAAGTAAAGCTCGTGGTAATGACTCCATTCCTAATTGATGAACCATAAAGCTATCTACTGTATTTGTAATACCAACGCTATATACTAATAATATTGGGTAAATTGCAAAAAAATAAAGTACAGTTATCCAGTTTCCTGCTGTGCGCCCAAAAGCCTCTTCAACAACAACGGTAATATCGCCATCGCGACTTTTACCTGATAATACAAATCGACACAAAGCTTGATGAGCAAAAAATGTCATAGGAAAGGCAAGAACCAACATAACCAGCAATGGAATTAACCCACCGACACCTGCATTAATTGGTAGAAAAAGTACTCCAGCACCAATCGCTGTACCATAAAGGCTAAGCATCCATAACGTATCACTTTTTCGCCATTTAGGTAATTTTGATTCTTTACATGAATCTATTACATTTTCGTTAGTCATTAACGTACTCATTTTGAACTACTCCTCAATCTAAAATTCTGCGCATATGATATCAATTTAATAACTTTTACAAAGTGATCTTTATCACACAAACACAAAAAATTAAATATAATCAATATGATGAAAAATATCCAATTTGATACCTAGCAAAATAAAAATTAATAAAGTATTAATATTGATACAAAAAAGTAAAACATACTGCCATTCTATAGCCAAATAATCTGTATTTAGCGACTATAATTTAAAAACATACTTTATTAATGCTGAGTTGGAGGTATTACAAGAATTCCATATTAAAAATAACAATAAAATTACTTTAGTGTTACGCTTGGTACTGCTAAACTAGCTCACATTTTTATCATATATATTTATAAATAAATTTTTTTAGGATAAATTTATGCGAACCAGTAAATATCTTCTTTCTACGTTAAAAGAAACACCTGCTGATGCTGAAGTCATTAGCCATCAATTAATGTTACGTGCAGGCATGATCCGCAAAGTGGCTGCTGGATTATATACTTGGCTTCCCACTGGTTACCGCGTACTTAAAAAAGTAGAAAATATTGTCCGTGAAGAGATGAATAAAGCCGGTGCAATAGAAGTATTAATGCCAGTTGTACAGCCTGCTGATATTTGGCAAGAAAGCGGACGTTGGGAACAATATGGTCCTGAATTATTACGTATTAAAGATCGTGGCGACCGTGATTTTGTTCTAGGCCCAACTCATGAAGAAGTCATTACAGACTTACTACGTAATGAAGTTAGCTCATATAAACAATTACCACTTAACGTGTATCAAATTCAAACCAAATTTCGAGATGAAGTACGCCCTCGCTTTGGTGTGATGCGTTCACGTGAATTTATTATGAAAGATGCATACTCTTTCCATACTACACAAGAATCATTACAAGAAACTTATGATGAGATGTATAAAGCCTATAGCGCAGTTTTTACACGTGCAGGTTTAAACTTTAGAGCGGTGCGTGCTGATACAGGATCAATTGGTGGTAACTGGTCACATGAGTTCCAAGTATTAGCCGACAGTGGCGAAGATGATATTGTTTTTTCAACCGAATCTGATTATGCGGCTAACATAGAAATGGCTCAAGCATTAGCACCAACACAAAAACGCGCTGAACCTACAAAAGCAATGGAGTTAGTCGATACTCCCAATGCCAAAACTATTGACGAATTAGTCGAACAATTCAATTTACCGATTGAAAAAACCGTAAAAACCTTGATGGTTAAAGCCACGAAAGAGAGTGGTCATCAATTAGTAGCTTTACTGGTTCGAGGTGATCATACATTAAATGAAATCAAAGCAGAAAAAATTGATATTGTTGCCTCACCACTAGAATTTGCAACCGAAGAAGAAATCCGTGCGATTGTGAATGCAGGGCCAGGCTCATTAGGTCCAATTAACTTAAATATGCCTGTTATTATTGACCGTGACGTGGCTGTGATGAGCGATTTTAGCGCTGGTGCCAATATTGATCATAAACACTATTTTAATATCAATTGGGAACGTGACACTGCTTTACCTCGCATTGAAGACATCCGTAATGTGGTTGAAGGAGATATTAGTCCTGATGGCAGAGGCACATTACAAATTAAACGTGGTATTGAAGTGGGACATATCTTCCAACTTGGCACAAAATATTCACAAGCAATGAAAGCAACAGTCCAAGGTGAAGATGGACAAAACCACGTTATGATTATGGGGTGTTACGGCATTGGAGTAAGCCGCATTGTAGCTGCTGCAATTGAACAATGTCATGACGATCGTGGTATTGTATGGCCAGAAGCGATTGCTCCATTTAGCGTTGTCATTATTCCAATGAACATGCACAAATCCGAAAAAGTTCAAGCAACAGCCGAAAAACTTTATGCTGATTTACAAGCTGCTGGCATTGAAGTTTTATTTGACGATCGAAAAGAGCGCCCTGGCGTAATGTTTGCTGATGCGGAACTAATCGGGATCCCTCACACTATCGTAATTGGTGAACGCAACCTCGGTAATGGAGAAGTGGAATACAAACACCGTTCAGGTGGTGATAAAGTAATGGTGAAAGTCAACAATATCATTGAATTTATCCAAAACCGCCGTCAAAAAGTATAATAAATCCAATCATAAAAATCAAAATAACAACAACGTATTAATATAGTTGTTGTTATTTTACCAATTCAAGAATAAACATTATTATTCATAACACATATTACATCAAATAAGTTAAACCCTTAATTATAAATTCAAAGTGATATTGTTGTTTTTTTCAGCTAGAATAAATCAACGCAACTCTTATTTTAATTGGTTAGAATAATGTTAAAAAAAACAATCGCATTGGTATTATCCACCTCATTATTATTACAAAGTACATCTATCGTTTATGCTGATAATATTAACCTCCCTGATATTGGCACTGCGGCAGCCACAACGCTTAGCATTGGCCAAGAAATGGAAATGGGCGATTATTATATGCGAATGTTACGAGCAAGTGCTCCCATAATAAACGACCCTGTTTTAAACCAATATATTAATGATCTAGGCAAAAAATTAGTATCAAAATCAGAATCAGTAAAAACGCCATTCCATTTTTATATTATGAAAAGTGACGTACTTAACGCATTTGCTTTTTTTGGTGGAAATGTCGTCATTCATTCTAAACTAATATTAGACACCGACAATGAAAGCCAATTAGCCTCTGTTATGTCTCATGAAATTGGCCATGTCACCCAACGCCATTTAGCCAGAGCAATGGAAAACCAAAACCGTAATAGCCCTTATGTTTGGGGTGCAACATTAGGCTCTCTACTACTAACATTAGCCAATCCCGAAGCTGGCATGGCGGCGATGACAAGCACCATGGCAGGATCAGCTCAAAATATGATTAGTTTTACGCAAAGTAATGAACAAGAAGCCGATCGTGTTGGTTTAAGAACGCTTGCTAAAGCAGGGTTTGATCCTTATGCTTCATCAGAATTTCTACAAAAACTTGCCGATCAAAGCCGATTTAGTAGTAAAGCTCCCGAAATTTTACTTACTCACCCATTACCTAACAGCCGATTAACCGATATTCGAAATCGTTCATTGCAATATAGCAAAAAAAATGTATCTCCGTCATTAAACTACTATTTAGCGAAAGCTCGATTGGCCATATTAATGGCTAAAAATAAAAATACCGCAAAGCTATTAGTTGAAGATTATAAAAAACTAAACAATGAACAAAGTAAAACAGCTATTATTTATGCTAATGCTTTAGCAGATAATCTAAGTGGAAATAATCAAAAAGCGAAACAACAACTACAGCCATTATTAGATAGTGATCCCAATAATATTTGGTATATTGATTTAATGACTGATATTGATTTAGCGCTCAACAATAGCAGTACTGCAATCACTCGTCTACAAGCAGCATTAAAAAAAGCACCAAACAGTTCTGCATTGCAACTAAACTTAGCTAATGCGTATATAAAAAACAAAAATTATCAACAAGCCGTAAGCTTGTTACATCGCTATACTTTTGACCATAATGATGACTCAAATGGATGGGAATTACTCATCACTGCTTACGGGGGATTACATGCAAGAGCAAAAGAAATGAGTGCTAGAGCGGAATTAATTGCATTAGAAGGTCAATTTCAACAATCCATACAACTACTACAAAACGCTAAGAATCAAACAAAAGGCGATCAGACAATGATTTCCAAAATTGATGCAAGAATTAATCAATTAAAGCAGCTACAAAAACGTTATGCAGCTTATAAACGATAATTTTATTAACAAAACCTTCTCGACTAATTATTTACACACCCATTAGTCGAGAAGATAAAAAAATACTTATTTATCAACTAAATGATCCACATTATTGAAGAATTTTACAGTAAATGTCCCTTCAGATTGTTCATTACCTTGCTTATAATTAACCACACTAATGCTAGTATTTAACATTCGAGGGAAATAATCCTCATCACGATGTAAACGCCAATCACCACCATTTAAAACACAAAGTAATATACGTAATACCGTTCCATGTGACACAACCAAAATATTACCCGTATCTTGAGGTGCATTTTTTACAATAGTATTTAACCCCTGCTTCATACGCAAAAGGGTATCAAAATAATTTTCACCTTGATTGACCGAAGCATCAAAATTAGCAGGATCTGTCAAATAAGTAGTGAATTCTGGAAACTCCTTTTTCAATTGAGGGACTTTCTTGCCTTCCCAAATGCCAAAATCCATCTCACGCAGATCAGCAAGCTCAAAAGTAGGAATAACTATATTATTTTCTTTAACAATATAATCTCGAGTTTCCATAGCTCGTTGTTGTGTACTTGAGTATGCTTGCATAAAAGGAACATTTTTTAAATGTTGTCCTGTCACTTTAGCACCCAAAATACCTTGATCTGTTAAAGGTGAATTTTGAGAACCTTGCATCTGATCTTTAATATTCCATTGCGTTTGACCATGTCTAATTAAATATAAATTAATATCTTTCATTCGTACTAACTACCTTTTTTATTTTAAGATTCTGTTTTTTCATATTTATCTTTTCTTAGATACGACAAGCAAGTCTGCAAAACATCATCCATTGGTGCATTTAATTGCATTTCTTGCAAACTTTTAGGATGAATAAATCTTACGCTTGCTGCATGTAAAAATAAACGATTAAGCTTAGTATCAGCTAATAACGCATCAAATTGCCTATCGCCATAACGATCATCAAAAGCAATTGGATGGCTTGCGTATTGAGTGTGTATGCGAATTTGGTGTGTACGCCCAGTAACAGGGCTTGCTTTAATCAAAGTGGCAAAATTGAAGCGCTCCTCAACTTTAAAACGCGTTTCAGAAGGCTTACCCTCTTTATCAACCTTTACCACACGCTCACCGCTTTTTAATACATTTTTAAGCAGTGGGGCTTGTATTACTTTACATTCAGAAGGCCAATTCCCCTTAACAAGTGCCAAATAATTTTTTTGCATTTGCTTCAGGCGCAACTGCTCGTGTAGCGCTTTTAGTGCTGAGCGTTTTTTGGCAATCAATAACACGCCCGATGTTTCGCGATCTATGCGATGCACCAGCTCCAAAAATTTCGCTTCAGGTCTTAAGGCGCGTAATCCTTCAATTACACCAAAACTTAAGCCACTACCGCCATGAACAGCAATACCCGATGGCTTATTAATTGCCAACATTACCTCATCTTCATAAATGATTGCCTTTTCTAAATCAGCGACTTTATTAAGCTTGGTCGAAATCTCTGGCGTGGGTTTTTCAGTCATACGAACAGGAGGAATACGAATTTCATCGCCAATATTTAATTTATATTCAGGTTTAATCCGTTTTTTATTAACACGAACCTCACCCTTTCTTAAAATGCGATAAATCATACTTTTTGGCACACCTTTTAAATAGGTGATTAAAAAGTTATCAATACGCTGTGTCGCATTTTCCTCAGAAATAGTAACAAATGAGACTTGTAGTTTTGTATGTGGAACCGTTGAGTGCATAAGGAATGATTAATCCGCCGTCAATAAATAAAATCGTTTTACATTACTCAAAAATAAACTACACTATCGTAGTAAAAATAAGATAGATTATATTCAATATAATTAAAGAAGAAAGATTATAGCGAAATCTGAGGGAATAAAATAGTATGTTATCATTGCTTAATCAATACTCACAAGCTAGATTGGCTTGGTTCTTATTGTTCTTTTCTACTTTTACTTTTGAAATAACCGCACTTTATTTTCAACATGGTTTAGGGCTTGCGCCTTGTACTCTCTGCATTTATCAGCGTTGCGCTATTTTTGGTATCATGTTGGCTAGCATTATTGGAATAATTGCTCCTCGCAACATTTTTGTTCGATTAATAGGTATTTTCATTTGGCTTTTTAGCGCCTATAAAGGCTTTTCATTAGCAACATTTCATGCTCATCTACAATTTGAACCTAATCTAAATGATACTTGCTCAATTAACGTACACTTTCCTACTTGGCTACCATTAGATTCGTGGTTTCCTAGTTTGTTTAATGCTTATGGTTCATGTGCCGATAAAATTTGGACATTTCTAACAATTGAAATGTCACAATGGATGATTATTATTTTTGCTTGCTATTTTATTGTTGGTTTGGCTGTATTAATATCTCAGTTCTTTTTATCCTCAAAAAATTCAATCTGGAGTAAATGACTTTATTTATAAAACTAGCACTTTTTGTTGAGTTTGTTAGAATGTGTGATAATTTTATTTTACAAACGTCACACATAAATGCTTTTGGAATACCACCCACCTATTGAACCTTGGCTATCGATTTTGCATCAAGACGACCATATTGTGGTTGTAAATAAACAACCAGGTATTTTGTCGGTTTCGGGCAATAAACCTCAATTTATTGATAGTATTATTCACCGATTGCAACAAAAATATAGCTACGTCGAATCCGTGCATCGGTTAGATATGGCAACCAGTGGTATCATGGTTGCCGCACTTTCTAAACTCGCCGATCGAGAGATAAAAAAACAATTTCGTGAACGTATTCCTAAAAAAACCTATATTGCTGTAGTGCATGGGCATCTTGAGCAAGATTCTGGTCGTGTTGAATTACCCCTAATTTGTGATTGGCCCAATCGACCAAGGCAAATGGTCGATTTAGAAAATGGCAAACATGCGCTGACAGAGTATCAAGTCATTTCACGCAATCCAGACAACACAACACGAGTGCAATTATTTCCGTTTACTGGGCGATCACATCAATTACGGGTACATATGCAAGCCATTGGTCACCCTATTTTAGGCGATAAATTCTATGCCCACCCTGAAGCCTTTACTATGTCTAAAAGGCTGCTATTGCATGCTCAATTACTAACAATTAACCATCCTAAAACAGGCGAAAGTATGACGTTTAGCTGCGAACCTGATTTTTAAAAATAGAAATATAAAATTAGCGACCATTATATAAAATCTGCTCATGCGAATAAAAGATAAACAACTGATATAAAGGAAATTAAAATGCAAAAAATTGTTTTAGCAACGAATAATCAAGGCAAAGTCAATGAATTGCAAACATTACTCGCTAATGCAGGTTTTGATATTATTGCACAAAGCCAATTTAATATACCGGATGCCGACGAAACAGGCTTAACATTTATTGAAAATGCACTTTTAAAAGCAAGACATACTGCCAAATTAACTGGACTGTCCGCCATTGCTGATGACTCTGGTTTAGCGGTCGATGCACTTGATGGGCAACCTGGGATCTATTCTGCTCGTTATGCAGGTGAACACGGTAACGACAAAAGTAACAATCAAAAATTACTTAAAGCATTACAAAATATCCCAAAAGAAAAACGTACCGCTTACTTTTATTGTGCGCTAGTTTTTATGCGACACGAAAACGACCCAACACCTATCATCTGCTTAGGAAAATGGGATGGTTTAATTTTAAATGAAGAACAAGGTGATGGGGGATTTGGCTATGATCCACTTTTTTATGTACCAGAACTAGGCTGCACCGCAGCACAGCTAACAAAAGAACAAAAAAGCCAAATATCACATCGAGGTCAAGCTCTAAAACAATTGATTGAAAAAATTAAAACTGCTTAGCAAACTTATTTATACTCGAAATTGCATATCAAGAAGTAAACAGTATATACTTAATACATTAATGATATTGGAGTTAATATTTTGATTATAATGATAGTAAGTGGTCGCTCTGGATCGGGAAAATCAATCGCCCTACGCGCTCTAGAAGATATGGGATTTTATTGTGTTGATAATATCCCAGTTGCTTTATTACCTCAATTAGCCAACTCATTAAAAAACCACAACACGCCAGTTGCAGTTAGCATTGATATTCGAAATTTGCCTGAACAATTTGATTTTAATAATGATATATTTCAACGTTTACCCGAATCGGTGACACCTGAAATACTTTTCCTCGATTGTAGTCGTAATACGTTAATTCGACGCTATAGTGAAACACGACGGATACATCCATTAACCAATCAACACTATTCTCTTGAAGAAGCAATAGATCTTGAAGAAAAATATCTAGAACCTTTAAAATCTAACGCAAGCCTAGTTATAAATACCGATGACCTATCAGTACATGAACTATCAGACATATTAAGATCACGTATTTTAGGTAAAAAAGAGCGTGAATTAACCTTTATTTTTGAATCATTTGGCTTTAAACATGGCTTACCCATTGATGCTGATTTTGTATTTGATGTCAGGTTTTTACCTAACCCACATTGGGAAGTGAATTTGCGCCCATTAACAGGATTAGATAAGCCAGTAAAAGAATATTTATTACAACACAATGAAGTATCCAATTTTATCTATCAAACCGCCAATTACTTAAATCAATGGATACCTTTATTAGAAAAAAACAACCGCAGTTACTTAACCATTGCTATTGGATGTACAGGTGGTCAACATCGTTCTGTCTTTATTGCTGAACAATTAGCCGCATTTTTTAAAGCACAAAACAAACAAGTAAAAATTCGCCATCGAACTTTAGAAAAAAAATGATGATTATCTTTCAATTTTAAAAATTCGATAATCTATCAATGTTTTTTTTACATTTTTCAAAAATATCTTTTAGTGTAGTTTTATGATTAGCTGAAGCTGGTATTGCCGTAATTAATTGACTAACCTTGGTCAATTCAATATCTGAAGGTAAATTTGCAAGCTTCTGCCTTAATATATTAACTGTTTGTGGATGTGGATGACCAATAACAATAGCAACGCCATTTTTGCGTGCCAATTTTATCGCCAAATCAAATTGCAAGCTAATAGCACTTTCTTTTTGTTGAGCATCTAAAAATACATCACGCGTTAATACTGGGATGTTATAGTAGCTAGCAGCTTTTTTTATTTGAGTCTTACCGATTGTTTTACTATCTAAAAAAAACATCGAATATTGACTTAATGCTTTCATAACTTTTATCATACCAGTAAGATCCGCTGTCATCAAACTTCCCATATGATTATTAGCTCCAATCGCATAAGGCACTTGTTCAACAGCATTTGTCACTATTCGGTTTACTTCAGCTTCATCCATCGAAGGAAATAGAGTCTCTTTTTCTAGTGGCTGTTTACCTAATGGAGCCATAGGTAAGTGAATTAACACATCATTACCATTATTATGGGCTATAGTTGCAATACGTTTAGCATTAGGCGAATTTGGTAAAACTGCAATAGTAATATTAGGAGAAAATGAAATTATTTGCTCTTCATTATGCTGGCGATAGCCAAAATCATCAATGACTATTGCAAGTTTTGCTGCCCATATATAGTTGGAATTTAGCACTAAGAAAATGATAAAAAAAAGGTTAATAAAACAACGCATTACTTTAACCACTCTCTCGGATCAAGTGCCTTACCATCGCGGCGAATCTCAAAATATAAAGCAGATATGTTTTTCCCACCACTTGAACCAACCAATGCAATAGGTTGGTCAATATGAATCTTATCACCCACCTCAACTAAAATACGCTGGTTATAACCATATAAACTCATATCACCTTTACCATGATCTAATGCAACAACAAAACCATAACCTTGTAACCAACTAGCCAAGATGACCCGTCCACCAGCAATGGCTTTAACTTGAGCACCATCTTTAGCATTAATCACCATCCCTTTCCAACGTAGCTCACCTTGGAGTGATTCTCCAAATTGATGTACAATATTACCATTCACTGGCCAATTAAACTGATGTTGTGGCTTACCAATACCACTTACGCGAGCCATTAATGCTAGCTCATCAGGATTAGGAGTATAACGAGAATTATTCTGCTTTTCTTCAATATATTTTGCTTGTTTTGCTTCTTCTTCTGCAATACGTCTATTTTTACGTTCAGCTTGAGCAATTTTAGCCTGTAGTTTAGCTTCATTATTACGCAAGTCGGTTAATTTTTGTTGATTTAATTGCATCAATGATTCAAGAGAATTTATCGTGTTTTGTCGATTTTGACGATTTTTTTCAAGTCCTACTTGTTGTTCTTTCTGTTTAATTTGTAATTCTTTATGCAAAACTTGTTTTTTTTGTAACTCAATTTTCTTCTCGATCAATTGGGTTTGAGTATCTTGAAGATTGTGAATTTGCTGTTGCCGTGCTTGATTAATGTAGCTGTAATAAGCAATTATACGATCATTACGTTCGCTCTTTTCGCCCGAAAAAATTAACTCCAAACCAGTTGTTTTGCCTAGTTTAAATGCACTTTCGAGCTGCTTTGATAATATAATTCGTTGATGTTTTTGTTTTATAGTTAATATATCAATTTGTTCAATCAACTTATTGATTTCTTGATCGAGTTTCTTAAGTGATAAGTCATTCTTTTCAATTGAGGTTAGAAGGTTAGCTATTTTGGTTTCTTGTTCTTTAAGATTATTAACCAACTGATTACGCTCTTCTTTTTGTTGTGCTAAACGCTTTTCTTGTTCTTCAATAGCGTGACGTAAAGATTGAAGTTGCTGATTATCATTAGCATATAAAAAACTAATTTTTATTAATCCAACAAAAACAATAACAATAATTTTCTGATAAACAGACATGGCGTTTATATTTATGATTTATAACCAAACAATAATGATAGTATCACTATACCGATAAATAGACCAAGATGCAAAATGAAACCCACACACAAAGTAGGATAATTTGTTTTTTTAGATAAAAAATTAGTATGTTTTGTATCTCATTTCTGAACGGAAAAATAGTTATTATTAAAGTGAGCTATCCGTGACTTTACTAATTTTGAATACAGGTCGAATTCACAATAAACAAATACATAACAACATACTAAAAGCTACTTTATACAGAATGCAAGTTTTTGGCATCCCTAGCGAAATATACCAAGAAATTTAACTACTAAAGTATGATTTACCGATGTTTTAATCTACGGTCAGAAAAGTACATTAATTAAAATATATAAATTTATTCATTATATACAATATTTATAATGAAAATTTATTGATGAAAGCATAATTAAAATCCATTAACAACTAGAAGCAAAATTATCAAGAATAGCAAGCAACACATTACGGTAAGTTGATAAAAATTTACTGTTGATAATTTGAGCCTAGGCAAAGCATTAGTCGATAGAAAAATTATTGCGATAATAAGGTCGTTGAGCTTTTCTTATACACTCAAAACATATATTATTTATGTTGTTACTACAATGACGAATCTGGCTAACAATATTATGAATATATTTAAATTTATTATAATCGTATACACCACAACTGAAGGTAAGTTATCGCCAGACCAATATAGACAACAATATTACCGAAATAACAAAATAATATAGGTATGTACGAAGCAATCTGATGATTCATGACACCTACTCATAAGAATCTATTAGCCAAATCAAACCTCAAAAGGAGTCATTAATGCAAGATGATAATAAAATATCAGATGATGAATTGAATCTAATAATTCAGCGATGTAAAAAAGCAACAAAAGGGCCATGGATATCATATGTAGAAGGTAGAGATCATACTAGTGGCTCAAATTTTATTCTCACAGGAACTGAATGTAATCGTGGAAAAAATATTGAACTTATTGGTGGAACAATAGATGATCCAGAATTTATTGCACACGCACGACAAGATATTCCCAAATTAATTAATGAAATTAAAAGATTAAAAAAAATAATTATTAAAAATAAGCAATAAATATGATCGTTTTTTTGATTCTATATTTGGACTTTACGTATTTATTTAAAAATTAATCAGCCTTTATTAACAATAATATTTATGGATCAACAATATCAAATCGGTATGTCCACACTTTTTAGTACCAAAAAGATAAGGTCATTGATTTCTTTTGTATTCAATCGGCGACTGGTAATTTAATGTTGAATGAAGTCGATTATAATTAAACCAATCCACATAGTGATTAAATTCCAACTTAAGTTGCGCCAGTGAATCAAAAATAGTATTTGACACAAATTCTGTTTTCACTGCTTTAAATGTGCTTTCTGCAATTGCGTTATCATAAGGACAGCCTTTGCGACTTAACGACCTTTTTTACAGGTGTATTTCGAAACCCAGCCATTTTTCGCCATGATTCGACCTATTTGGCGTCGAGACACGGTTATGCCTTGCTTTCTCAGCTCTGCTTGCAGACGCCTTGTACCATAAACTTGATAATTATTATTAAAAATTTCACCCACTATTTCACTCAGCGATATATCTTGTGGTTGCTGCGATAATTGCCGTTGATAATAGAAACGATTTCGGGTTACATTTAAACATCGACATAATGCACGTAAGCTGTATCGATGCTTATTATGTAAAATTAACTCGATTTTCTTCCCATTACCAACGCCGCTTGCTTTAGGATATCATTCTCCATTAACAAGCGTTTATTCTCTTTGCGTAGCGCGATAAGTTCGTTCTCTTCAGTTCGACGATTATCTTTTGCGATGAATGAGCCAGTAGTTTGGTACTGCGTTATCCACTTATCTAATGCTGACTTGGTGAGGTCATACTCTGAGACGATATCCACACGTTTTTTACCATTTTGATATAGCATGACCATTTGTTTTTTGAACTCGTTAGTAAAGCTACGTTTTGTTCTTCGCGATGAATCGATTGTCATTGTTGTTACCTTCTTTTATTTTTAGTTTATCATAACAATGACCTTATAAAACTGGTACTAATTAGTGTAGCCTATCCAAAGTTTCAAACAGGAAGATAAGCCGTATTTTACAACAATAAAAAAACAATGTTAAATATGGTTTTATAAATCTATTTTGGCTGAGCTATTAAAATTACCCCAGCAGAAACTGGGGATTAATCAATGAACGATTTATTGCTTATAGGAAGATAGAAAGAGAGCAAATCTTCCAATAGCCTCTTCAAGTTGGCCAGAATGAGGCAAAGCAACAATTCTAACGTGATCCGGTTTATGCCAATTAAAGCCAGTTCCTTGTACAAGTAATACTTTTTCTTGTAACAAAAAATCTAATACGAGTTTTTGGTCGTTATGGATGTTGAATTTTTTCTGATCTAATTTTGGAAATAGATACAAGGCACCTTGTGGTTTAGTACATGAAACCCCAGGGATTTCATTAAGTAAACGCCATGCCAACATACATTGATCATATAAGCGACCTCCAGGAACAATAAATTCATTGATGCTTTGGTAGCCTCCTAGCGCTCCTTGAATAGCATGTTGTAATGGCACATTAGCACATAAACGCATTGAAGCTAGCATATTTAAGCCTTCAATATAGCCTTTTACATGGTTTTTTGGGCCACAAAGCGCCATCCAGCCTTGCCTAAAACCAGCAACTCGATAAGTTTTTGATAGGCCACACATGGTAATGACAAATAAATCGGGGGCCAATGCGGCAATTGAATAATGCACTGCATCATCATATAAAATTTTATCGTAAATCTCATCAGCGAAGATGATTAGATTATTTTGACGAGCGATTTCAGCGATCTCAAGTAATACTTCTTTACTATAAACAGCGCCTGTCGGGTTGTTAGGATTAATAATTACTATTCCTTTAGTGTTTGGAGTTATTTTCCGTTTAATATCTTCAATATCAGGTGACCAATTTGATTCTTCATCGCAAAGATAGTGCACAGCGCTACCTCCAGACAAACTAATAGCTGCTGTCCATAATGGGTAATCAGGCATAGGTACGAGTATTTCATCTCCACTATTTAGTAAGGCCTGCATGGATTGAACGATTAATTCTGATACACCATTACCGATGTAAATATCTTCAACATCTAAACTATTAATTCCGCGAGCTTGATAATACTGCATGATTGCTTTACGAGCAGAATAAAGGCCTTTAGAATCGGAATATCCTTGTGAGGAAGGTAAGTTTCTAATCACATCAATTAATAATTCGTCAGGCGCAGCAAAACCGAACGGCGCTGGGTTTCCAATATTGAGTTTCAGGATAGTTTGACCTTCTTCTTCCAGTCGTTTTGCATGCTCTAGAATTGGACCACGGATATCGTAACAAACATGATCCAATTTTGTGGATTTTGAGAAATTTACCATAAGTTGCTCTTTTTAGTTCTTGTATTGATATTTTTACTGAAAAAAACAATCTACTCCTATTTCGATAATTTTTGAAGATGCTATTATAGTTAGCTCAATAAATATTATTTAATTGTCTATTTTTTGTGCGGAGGAGTGTTATGAAAACCATTTTAACGGTAATTGGTAAAGATCAAACAGGTATTATTGCTGGTATTAGCCAAAAGTTATATGAATTAGATATTAATATTTTAGATGTCAGCCAAACTATTATGGATGAGTATTTTACGATGATTATGTTACTTGACCTATCTAAAATTAATGTGTCATTTGATGAAGTAAAAACTGTGTTGATGCAAACAGGTGAAAATCTAAAAGTTAAAGTTAATCTTCAAAGAGAAGAAATTTTTGATGCTATGCATCGTTTATAATATTAATTCTATATTTTAATAAAAGGATAATACTAATGGAAACAAAACAAATCCTCGAAACCATTAAAATGATTGAGGAAGAAAAACTTGATATCCGCACAATAACCATGGGTATTTCTCTTCTTGATTGTATAGATAGTGATGGTGAAAAAGCACGCCAAAAGATTTATAACAAAATTACACGTCTGGCAAAAGATCTTGTTAAAGTAGGTGATCAGATTACTTCAGAATTCGGTATTCCAATAATCAATAAGCGTATTTCTGTTACGCCAATATCTTTAATTGCCGGTGCTAGTGATGATAAAGATTATGTAGCGTTTGCTAAAACTTTGGATGAAGCGGCCAAAGCAGTTGGTGTTAACTTTATTGGTGGATTTTCAGCACTGGTACAAAAAGGTTACCATAAAGGGGATGAAATTTTAATTAAATCAATTCCACAAGCACTTGCACAAACTGAACGAGTTTGCTCTTCGGTAAATGTTGGCTCTACACAAACCGGGATCAACATGGATGCAGTAAAGCAAATGGGAAATGTCATTAAAGAAGCTGCGCAATTAACAGCTGATAATAGTAGCATGGCCTGCGCTAAGTTAGTTGTGTTTGCTAATGCTGTTGAAGATAATCCATTTATGGCAGGTGCCTTTCATGGCGTAGGGGAAGCTGATTGCGTCATTAACGTTGGTGTCAGTGGTCCTGGTGTAGTTAAGCGAGCACTTGAAAAAGTCAAAGGTCAGCCATTTGATGTTGTAGCTGAGACTATCAAAAAAACTGCATTTAAAATTACTCGTATGGGGCAACTGGTCGGTAAAGAAGCTTCTGAACGTTTAGGCGTTAAATTTGGTATTGTCGATTTATCGTTAGCTCCAACCCCAGCAATTGGTGATTCGGTTGCACACATTTTAGAAGAAATGGGATTAGAAGCAGTTGGTACACACGGTACAACTGCAGCACTAGCTATGCTAAACGATGCGGTTAAAAAAGGTGGAGTAATGGCTTGTGGCCATGTTGGCGGATTAAGCGGTGCATTTATCCCTGTTTCGGAAGATGCAGGTATGATTGATGCTGTAAATAACGGTGCACTTAATCTTGAAAAACTAGAAGCAATGACCTGTGTTTGTTCTGTTGGACTGGATATGATTGCAATTCCAGGCGATACGCCAGCTGAAACTATTTCGGCGATCATTGCAGATGAGGCTGCAATAGGGGTGATTAACCACAAAACAACAGCGGTGCGAATTATTCCAGCCGAGGGATTAAAAGTAGGAGATAACATTGAATTTGGTGGTTTACTTGGCCATGCTCCCGTTATGTCAGTAAACAAATTTAGTTCATGTGATTTTATTAATCGAGGTGGAAGAATTCCCGCTCCAATTCATTCATTTAAAAACTAATATATTTATTTTAAATGAATATTTTCCCTTACTCCGTCTACAGCAAGGTAGGCGGATTATCGCTATAAATAATGAATATTCCTTATTTCATGAATTGGTGGCTTTTATTCGGGTATCTATTATCAAGGCTGCTTTTCTTGCCATAATAATTTTAAGTATATAATTTTTAATTATATAGTATTTGTACTTAAGTATATACCTAAAAGTGTGGTTTAAGATGTGGTTTAAAATGTACCTTACTGATACTTAATGGGCAATAAAATAGACTTTAAGGCTTGTTATTACTGGGTTTGGTGTGCTTTGCAGGGTTTAAAAGAATGTTGCTGTTTATTGATTTGGTGCGTGGGCGGGACTTGAAAAGCACTGTTTAAATCATTTTTCATAAAGCATTGTGTTTGTTTCTTCTGTTTGCCGTACCCCCATTTGTACCCCCAAAATAAAAACTGATCCCCAATATTAGGTATTTTAATCTTGCCAAATTGAAAGGTTAAAAATTGGTTTTAGAATTTTGACGGTGTAAAAATTTATCTAGGTGAGCGGTATCCGTTAATTATGTTTTAGATTTTTATACCTCCCCCCATAAAAATAAAATTTTATAAAAAAGTGTTCACGGTGTTCACTACTTGCTTGAAGCCTTATTATAAAAGGGTTTGAGCGGTGAACACTTAATGATTTACTATTCACAAGTGTACACTTAAAGTGTTCACCACAAGATAAATAATGGATTAATTTAGATCTAACTATATATGTTTAGCTAAATATTCCACCATTTCTTTATTATTTAAAAAAGAATAAAATCTTTTTGCTAAGGCTTTTATTCTTGTATATCGTTTTGCTTCACTAAGTTGTTTTTCGGCACAATAACAATTAAGACCATCATACATATCAAAGTAATCATAATAGATAAAAAGCCAATAGTGCTTTATTCTATGAAAATATCTGTTTCCAAATTCTATATATTTAAATACAAAACTATGAAGAAGATCGCCAATATCTTCTAAACTATTACATATCATAATTTTTTGGCTAAAAAGTCTCATGAAAACTAAACAGCTATAATTAATGCTTGGTACTGATGAATCCCCTAATGATTTTTATCAAAATCATTAAGTTAAGGTAGATACACATCTTGTCATATGATCAAATGGTTTCGCCAAAAATCAATAATCAGACAACAAAATGTGCGAACTCGATATTTTACACGACTCTCTTTACCAATTCTGCCCCGAATTACACTTAAAACGACTCAACAGCTTAACGTTGGCTTGCCACGCCTTACTTGACTGTAAAACTCTCACTCTTACCGAACTTGGCCGTAACCTGCCAACCAAAGCGAGAACAAAACATAACATCAAACGAATCGACCGATTGTTAGGTAATCGTCACCTCCACAAAGAGCGACTCGCTGTATACCGTTGGCATGCTAGCTTTATCTGTTCGGGCAATACGATGCCCATTGTACTTGTTGACTGGTCTGATATCCGTGAGCAAAAACGGCTTATGGTATTGCGAGCTTCAGTCGCACTACACGGTCGTTCTGTTACTCTTTATGAGAAAGCGTTCCCGCTTTCAGAGCAATGTTCAAAGAAAGCTCATGACCAATTTCTAGCCGACCTTGCGAGCATTCTACCGAGTAACACCACACCGCTCATTGTCAGTGATGCTGGCTTTAAAGTGCCATGGTATAAATCCGTTGAGAAGCTGGGTTGGTACTGGTTAAGTCGAGTAAGAGGAAAAGTACAATATGCAGACCTAGGAGCGGAAAACTGGAAACCTATCAGCAACTTACATGATATGTCATCTAGTCACTCAAAGACTTTAGGCTATAAGAGGCTGACTAAAAGCAATCCAATCTCATGCCAAATTCTATTGTATAAATCTCGCTCTAAAGGCCGAAAAAATCAGCGCTCGACACGGACTCATTGTCACCACCCGTCACCTAAAATCTACTCAGCGTCGGCAAAGGAGCCATGGATTCTAGCAACTAACTTACCTGTTGAAATTCGAACACCCAAACAACTTGTTAATATCTATTCGAAGCGAATGCAGATTGAAGAAACCTTCCGAGACTTGAAAAGTCCTGCCTACGGACTAGGCCTACGCCATAGCCGAACGAGCAGCTCAGAGCGTTTTGATATCATGCTGCTAATCGCCCTGATGCTTCAACTAACATGTTGGCTTGCGGGCGTTCATGCTCAGAAACAAGGTTGGGACAAGCACTTCCAGGCTAACACAGTCAGAAATCGAAACGTACTCTCAACAGTTCGCTTAGGCATGGAAGTTTTGCGGCATTCTGGCTACACAATAACAAGGGAAGACTCACTCGTGGCTGCAACCCTGCTTACTCAAAATCTATTCACACATGGTTACGTTTTGGGGAAATTATGAGGGGATCTCTCAGTGCTCAGCATGTTTGAGTGCTTTACTCGCCGCGGGTTGAGAAATATGTAAAACTTCAGCCGCACGCGTTAAGGAACCACAAGTCATTACAGCATAAAAGATATCGAGATGTCTTAATTTCATTCCATGTAGCCTACTGATTATTTATTTCTACGGACTATTCTAACGAATAAAGTATAAATAATCAGATATACTCGTCATAATTCAAATTTTGGTTTAGTTGTCACGAGAATTAATTCGTAAACGTGCAAGCTAAATAGATTGACTAGGGGAATATACGGGGTAAGAAAGCGGCTCGGCATACTGCCCTATAATAAATTGTTAGGAGAAGTACGCCGAGTAGTGTGTAGCTATTAGGTAAAGTATGTACCAATTTCAATAAATATTTTAATTAAGATACTGTTTGAAATATCAACAATAAAGGCACCGACCATAGGAACGACAAGGAAAGCTTTATGTGATGGTCCAAATGCTTTTGTGACTGTTTGCATATTCGCAATTGCTGTTGGTGTTGCTCCCATACCAAAGCCACAGTGACCCGCGCTGATCACGACAGCATCATAATCTTTGCCCATCATTTTGAAGGTGACAAAGCAGGCAAATAGCACCATGACAACAGTTTGTACAGCAATGATAATTAATACTGGCCCTGCCATGCTTGCCAATTGACCAAATTTTAATGACATTAACGCCATTGCCAAGAAAAGCGATAAAGCAACGCTACCTAATACATCGACGGTCGGCTCAAACACTTCGTGTTTAAATACATGAGTCAGTGTATTACGGATAATAATACCGACAAATAAACACCAGACAAAAGTAGGCAGTTGCAGAAAAGTATCTTTAAACAATGCACTGATATAGCCACCAACAACAATACAGATAATCAGCATTGAAATGGTTTCAATAACGTTATTTGCATTGATTTTTCTTTTGACGCTTGGTTGCTCAAAAGCTTCAACGATAGTGTCGCGCTCTTGCTCGGTTGTTTTAGGAATAGAGACCTTTTTCAAAAGATGACGGGCAACAGGGCCGCCAACTAAACCACCCAACACTAATCCAAGTGTTGCACAAGCCATCGCTAATTCAACGGCGCCTGTTACACCATATTTATCAGCGAGAATAGGGCCCCATGCTCCGGCATTACCATGACCACCTGTTAGAGTAATTGAACCTGCAATTAAGCCAATAAATGGACTTTCATTCATCATGACAGCCATACTCATGCCGACAGTATTTTGAATGGCGATTAGGATCGTTACTGCAATAGTTAATAGAACTAACGGCTTTCCTCCTTTAATCAGTCGAGAAAAGTCAGAACTTAGCCCGATAGAGGAAAAGAATGTGAGCATTAATAAACTTTGCAATGAAGCATCAAAAGTAAACGAATAACCTGATGTTTTATCAATAATTAACAGAACAATTGCAACAATAAAGCCACCAACGACGGCTTCTGGTATGTGGTTTTTTTGTAGGAACGGGGTAAATTTTACGACAAACATTCCTATGAGTAGCGCGATACATGCGACTAATAATGTATAACTGGCATCTAGGATCATTTTTTTACCTCTATTAGTTTACCAGAATTTTCACTATAACAATTTAACAATAGTGAAAAATGAAGTTACTTTGGTTAACTAATCTTTAACAATGAGTTTTATTAGGGTATCCATAACTTTTAGTTAATAGGGTCATAATTTTAGTGTGATCTTAATCATGAAATATTAAAAAGATTAAAATAACAACAATGGTATTTAATGATGGGTAAACCTAAATACCATGCGGGATCCGCACTATTTTCGGTGATAGCAAAAAATAAAAAAGTATAAATAATAAACAAAATTATAAGAGAAGGAGAACATGATAAGCGCAGGCCGAGCAATTTAAAGAAGTGTGATATACAACATAAAACAGCAGCATGACCTTTCTATATTTCGTTGCTTATCGAAGTGTTAATTTTCGGGTGGATTACTCTGTTTGTTGATTAATAACGGAGAAAAATATGATTGCTGTAATATTTGAGGTGCAAATACAACCCGACCAACAAACTCGCTATTTGACTTTAGCTGAGGAGTTAAGACCACTATTAAGTCATGTAGCTGGTTTTATTTCAATTGAACGTTTTCAAAGTCTAGCTACAGAAGGAAAAATGTTATCGCTATCTTGGTGGGAAAACGAATACGCAGTTCTGCAATGGAAAAATCATGTTTTACATGCGAAAGCTCAACAAGAAGGGCGAGAGTCAATATTTGATTTTTACAAAATTAGTATTGCTCATATTACTCGCGAATATTCATTTAAAAAGGACAAGGATAATGTTTGATGTTCACGTTGTTTTAGATAATCAAATAGGACAATTAGCATTACTAGGAAAAACATTAGGTAATAAAGGTATTGGATTGGAAGGGGGAGGGATATTTACGGTTGGTGATGAATGCCATGCTCATTTTCTTGTTGAACAAGGAAAGGAAGCTAAAATAGCGCTAGAGCAAGCTGGACTGTTAGTACTTGCGATCCGGACACCATTAATTCGTAAGTTAAAACAGGAAAAACCGGGGGAACTTGGCGAAATAGCACGAGTATTGGCGGAGAATAACATTAATATTTTAGTGCAATACAGTGACCATGCTAACCAACTGATATTAATAACGGACAATGATAGTATGGCTGCATCTGTTACGCTCCCTTGGGCAATAAAGTGAACTTGCGATGGCTAATTTAATACGAAAAGAGGTTACCTTTGAGTCCTCAATAGCCGCGATAGGGGCGGCTATGTCTGACATTTCACGAGTTAAAATACTCAGTGCTTTGATGGATGGGCGAGCTTGGACGGCCACTGAGCTAAGTTCTGTGGCGAATATATCAGCTTCAACGGCGAGCAGTCATTTATCTAAATTATTAGATTGCCAGCTAATCACAGTAGTAGCTCAAGGCAAGCATCGTTATTTTCGGCTAGCAGGAAAAGATATTGCTGAATTGATGGAAAGTATGATGGGGATCTCCTTAAACCATGGCGTACATGCCAAAGTTTCCACGCCAGTGCATTTACGAAAAGCACGTACTTGCTATGATCATTTAGCTGGCGAAGTTGCCGTTAAGATCTATGATTCCCTTTGTCAACAGCAATGGATCACTGAAAATGGTTCAATGATCACATTAAGTGGTATTCAATATTTTCATGAAATGGGAATTGACGTTCCTTCCAAACATTCACGTAAAATCTGTTGTGCGTGTTTAGATTGGAGTGAACGCCGTTTCCATTTAGGTGGGTACGTTGGAGCCGCATTATTTTCGCTTTATGAATCTAAAGGGTGGTTAACTCGACATCTTGGTTACCGTGAAGTTACCATCACGGAAAAAGGTTATGCTGCTTTTAAGACCCACTTTCACATTTAAGTTGTTTTTCTAATCCGCATATGATCAATTCAAGGCCGAATAAGAAGGCTGGCTCTGCACCTTGGTGATCAAATAATTCGATAGCTTGTCGTAATAATGGCGGCATACTATCAGTAGTAGGTGTTTCCCTTTCTTCTTTAGCGACTTGATGCTCTTGATCTTCCAATACGCAACCTAAAGTAAAATGCCCCACAGCGCTGAGTGCATATAATGCATTCTCTAGTGAAAAACCTTGTTGGCATAAAAAGGCTAATTGATTTTCGAGAGTTTCATACTGTTTTTCTGTAGGCCGTGTACCTAAATGTACTTTTGCTCCATCGCGATGACTTAGTAAAGCACATCTAAAACTTTTAGCGTTATTACGTAAAAAATCTTGCCAGCTTTCCCCTTCTAAAGGGCAAAAGTGAGTATGGTGCCTATCTAACATCTCAATGGCTAAGGCGTCGAGCAAAGCCCGCTTATTTTTTACATGCCAATACAATGTAGGCTGCTCTACACCTAGCTTCTGGGCGAGTTTACGGGTTGTTAAACCTTCGATTCCGACCTCATTAAGCAGCTCTAATGCGCTGTTAATCACTTTACTTTTATCTAATCTAGACATCATTAATTCCTAATTTTTGTTGACACTCTATCATTGATAGAGTTATTTTACCACTCCCTATAAGTGATAGAGAAAAGTGAAATGAATAGTTCGACAAAGATCGCATTGGTAATTACGTTACTCGATGCCATGGGGATTGGCCTTATCATGCCAGTCTTGCCAACGTTATTACGTGAATTTATTGCTTCGGAAGATATCGCTAACCACTTTGGCGTATTGCTTGCACTTTATGCGTTAATGCAGGTTATCTTTGCTCCTTGGCTTGGAAAAATGTCTGACCGATTTGGTCGGCGCCCAGTGCTGTTGTTGTCATTAATAGGCGCATCGCTGGATTACTTATTGCTGGCTTTTTCAAGTGCGCTTTGGATGCTGTATTTAGGCCGTTTGCTTTCAGGGATCACAGGAGCTACTGGGGCTGTCGCGGCATCGGTCATTGCCGATACCACCTCAGCTTCTCAACGCGTGAAGTGGTTCGGTTGGTTAGGGGCAAGTTTTGGGCTTGGTTTAATAGCGGGGCCTATTATTGGTGGTTTTGCAGGAGAGATTTCACCGCATAGTCCCTTTTTTATCGCTGCGTTGCTAAATATTGTCACTTTCCTTGTGGTTATGTTTTGGTTCCGTGAAACCAAAAATACACGTGATAATACAGATACCGAAGTAGGGGTTGAGACGCAATCGAATTCGGTATACATCACTTTATTTAAAACGATGCCCATTTTGTTGATTATTTATTTTTCAGCGCAATTGATAGGCCAAATTCCCGCAACGGTGTGGGTGCTATTTACCGAAAATCGTTTTGGATGGAATAGCATGATGGTTGGCTTTTCATTAGCGGGTCTTGGTCTTTTACACTCAGTATTCCAAGCCTTTGTGGCAGGAAGAATAGCCACTAAATGGGGCGAAAAAACGGCAGTACTGCTCGGATTTATTGCAGATAGTAGTGCATTTGCCTTTTTAGCGTTTATATCTGAAGGTTGGTTAGTTTTCCCTGTTTTAATTTTATTGGCTGGTGGTGGGATCGCTTTACCTGCATTACAGGGAGTGATGTCTATCCAAACAAAGAGTCATCAGCAAGGTGCTTTACAGGGATTATTGGTGAGCCTTACCAATGCAACCGGTGTTATTGGCCCATTACTGTTTGCTGTTATTTATAATCATTCACTACCAATTTGGGATGGCTGGATTTGGATTATTGGTTTAGCGTTTTACTGTATTATTATCCTGCTATCGATGACCTTCATGTTAACCCCTCAAGCTCAGGGGAGTAAACAGGAGACAAGTGCTTAGTTATTTCGTCACCAAATGATGTTATTCCGCGAAATATAATGACCCTCTTGATAACCCAAGAGGGCATTTTGGATCGGCTACACTAATTCATACAACTTTTTTAAGGGGTAAGGTAAACTTATCACAACTAAAAAAGGAACAAATATGAATAAGATTAAACGCAAAAGACGAACATTCACAGATGATTTTAAACA